>DATLVW010000544.1:0-3342 GCA_035577085.1 Thermoanaerobaculia bacterium | reverse complement strand
CCATAGGAGAACCCCGTTTCCGCGTCGGAGGCGCGCCGCTGGATTGTCCGGACTCGTCTCGCGTGTCCGAGGAGCTGAGAGGGATGTACCTCGAAAGCGCTACACGAGTGATGGGCGGATCTGTTACCGATGGATCTCTCCCCATTTTGCTACGCCATCTCCAGGGACAGCAATAAGCCTCTCGCCACGCGTCGAATACATTTCCCAGGCTTCGTAATCGGCATCCGGTTCGACGGTGAGAACCCAACCATCGCCGAATCTGACTTCGAGCTCACTGTCTGCTTTACGAGCGCGCATTGCTACAACCGACTGTCCAAGAAGGTCTGCGACTGCTTCCGTCGTGGCCGCAGACTTATCGACCGTGCTCTGCATAATGGAAAACGCGCCTCCGATCGTGAGCGTCCAGGTCACATCAGGTGAATGGAGTTCAAGTCGCCACGACCAAGGGTCGCGCCGACACGTACTCACCACCAGATCGTTGTCAAGAACTTCGAATGCATCGTCCTTCTCGGTGATCACTGCAGCTTCTCCTCAATGGGATGATGCGTCTCCGCGGGGCTGCCGGTTTTGCCGTCTATTGTCACGGGCTGGCCGTACGAGTTATGAATGACGACGTACCCAGTGGGGTATCTTGCTGTGGGATTCATTACGCGAATCATGTCTGCATTGCCGGTCGCGCCAGGCGCCTGATATACCGTCCCCTTGCCGCTGTCGGACACTCGTGGCGTGTAGTCGGATGGGATGGTAACTGGGCCGTGGCTCGTGTTCACCACTCGCGCCTGAATAGGAGCGGCTGGATTCACACCGGTCGTCGCTTGGGTTCCTGGCGTACCGGACTGAGAAGGTGTCGTCGCTGGCGGAGGAGGAGTCGTAGGAATGTTCGTTCGTTGCCGACCTGGAATCAACCCCAGAAGAAGCTTG
Source organism: Thermoanaerobaculia bacterium (assembly GCA_035577085.1). GTDB lineage: Bacteria > Acidobacteriota > Thermoanaerobaculia > Gp7-AA8 > Gp7-AA8 > JADGNZ01. The sequence goes on along the minus strand of DATLVW010000544.1, from coordinate 2,421 downwards.
ACAGCACTAAAGCCATCAATAGCTGTTTGAACAAGAACCTGCACATTCGTTTTTCCAGGCACCGCTGCGCTCGGAGATGCAGCGTAGGAGCAGAGAATATAGGCGCCAGCGAAGGCACCTGCAGCGTATATCTCTTGAGCGACTTGACGGCCGGTAGGATCCGAGAAGCGAAGCGGATTGTCGCGCGCGTATGAGTAGCGGTTCCACGATTGAGGGTCGTCTGGACCACCCAACACAGGATCTGCGCTCAGAAACCGCCCCAAGGTCGCGTTGTAATACCTGGCGTGCATATCATCGAGCGTGTACCCATCCCCGACCACGATGTCGCGCTCATGCCCGGTGAACTTCATGGCCTCTTCGTTCGCCTCGTGCGGGGTAAGGCTGATCTCGGCGCCGAAGGGGTAGTAGGCGTGCTCGGCGACTTTCACGCCGCTCGCGTTCGTGATCAGGCGCGGGGTGCCGAGGTGGTCGAGGTGGTAGTGATAGGTGCCGGTGCTGTCGGTTGAGGCCAGCAGCAGTCCGTCGCGCCAGATGTAGTCTTTGATCCACGTGCCGCCGGCCGTAGGGAGACCGGCCGAGTTATTCGGCTCGGTGCTTGTGAACTCGCGGAGCACCTTGTTGTCCAGGCCGCGCACGGTCCACATCCATGACTGGCCCTGCCGCACGGCGATCCGCTCGTCGTCCGCGGTGTAGACGAACTGCCGGTCGTCGCTCCCCACCGTGGCCTCGGTCATCATGCCGGTACCATCGTACGCGTAGACGCCGCCCGAGGCCGATGTAATGTTTCCGGCGGCGTCGTATCCTACGTTGGTCGTTGTGCCGTTGGTGGTTGTCAGCAAACGGTTCGTGGTCGAGTCGAGCGTCAGCGGCGTGGCGCAGACCGTCTGCCCGTAGCAGTTGGTCTCGCCCGTGCCCGTCTTCCGGTTCCCGAACGCGTCGTAGGTGTAGGTCCCAGTGACGCCGCGAATGACCGCCGTTACCACCCGCCCTTCCGCGTCGTAAAGGAACGTATCCGCGCCTATTGCAGTGATGTTCCCCGAGCCGTCGTAGGTGTAAGTGCCGCTCTCGCCATTGTCGCCAAAGCCGAGCGCCTGCGGGTATTGCACACCGCCAAGAGGCGCGCGGATCGGAGTTAGCGTTTTGCGCGGAAGGGCGGGCGGTGGGTCGTACGTCGATTGCGCCAATGCGTGAACAGCCGTGCTCAGCATCACAATCAAGAATACGACGAATGCATGGTGTCGCATCATTTCACTTTGCGCAGAACATGTGCAAGATACCGACGACGCAATTACGCTGGGAGACCGATGTTGCTGAAGCCGCTGGCTTGAGCTTCCGTTCGAAGGCGCTTAAGGAAAAACACGTTGAGGTCCGGCTGTGCCTTCAGTTCTTGGAGAACGGCCGCTTGTTGGCCAAGTTCGCTCCTCATCAGCGGATCGTCGGCGATTTTCGCGTCGAAGCTGGAGTCAGCACCGAAGTCAAGAGCATCTCGTTCCTGAATGAACATGTGCACGGTGTCACGACAGAAGCTCGCGACATCAACAATATGACGTGCCGTCGGATCCAATAGCGCCTTTAGTGTTTCCACGATCGCAGTTCCCGCGTCAACCGCCGCCGAGGTATATGCCGATGAAAATTCCTCGGTGTCGGGAATGAGCGCTTCACAATTTGCAATCGTTCGCGCGATTTCAGCGTCGTTGGCTGTACCCTTTCCAATTGTCATCCAAATGTACGCCAGCGCATCGCGCATCACACTCGGATCTCCCCATCCGGTGTCCTTCGCAAATGCGGCATAGTTGGGAAGCAGGCGTTCGCAACAGGTCGCGCCGAAAGCAATGCGATGGTGGGGCGATAAGCTTTCAAGCACGATCTGGAGACGCTCAGCATCGTAACGGAGTTTCATGGAAGGACCATCCTCAGGGCGACGTCAATCACTTGTTTCAGCGCGCTGGCGGCCGTCGCGCCTGCTTGCGAAATCAGACCAGCACAAGACGGACAAATGGGCCTGCTCGCTGCAACCGCTTGCACCGTTTGGCCGTTGGCATGCGCTGCACTAATTACGGTTGCCTCCGCGTGACCCTGACCCGATACGGCGGTTTCGCCATCCCGCAGTGCGGCAAGCTGTGCTGGCCGCAGTACTCGCTCACTGGAGCCCACTAACAGCTGCGTGCTACCATTCGGATTCGCGACCTGGGCCACCGCCGTTGTAGTCCGCGTCTGTGTTGCAGCCGACAGTGTACTTTGAATCTCGTTAGCGCGTTGTGCTATATTGACTTCTGTCGCTGCCGGAGCCGCGGCAGCGCTCGGGGCGAGAGGCGCTACTAACGCGGCTTCGAAGTAGGTTGGCTGGATCTCGCCATTCATCGCCGGACGTTGGGGAACGACGGCGTCAAGTGCCGCTTCGCTAATAAACTGCGTATAATA
>DATLVW010000543.1:0-5646 GCA_035577085.1 Thermoanaerobaculia bacterium | reverse complement strand
TCGGATGAGATCGTCAGCATGTCGCGCTGCGGCGAGAGGCGCATTGTCAGCGTACGCGTGCGGCTCGATGCACCCGCGAGGATGGAGGAGGTCGTCTTCTCCGGCGACCACGTTGCCGAGACTCCGTCGTCCGTCCAGTCGAGATCGTTCTCCAGAACGGCGTCGTAAGTCTTGCCGCCGTCGCCCTTCGCTTGGAGCTCGATCCGGCAACCCGGCTGCGAGATGGTCAGCGTTTCAACCCTTGCGAGCGAAGCACCTTCGCCGAACACGAACGCCGCCGAACCGGTGCCTTTGCGCACTGGTTGTTCTGCAAGTTTGTAGGTTCCGGAGAGGTCGATGCACGCCGGTCCTTTCGACTGCGTGGCGCACGTGAGCGCCGCAAGCGCGAGGAGTGCCGCAGCGATCCGCATCGCGGGCATCATACGCCGCGACACTTGACCCTCCGCCGCCGCGCGCCCATGATTCGCGGCACGCATGTCTGTGATCGGCCGCCTTTTCGCCACCAAATCGCTCGACGACCTCATCGCCGGAACCCAGGAAGAGGGGCATCAACTCAAGAAGAGCCTCGGTCCCTGGAACCTGATCGCACTCGGCATCGGCGCGATCATCGGCGCGGGCATTTTCGCCACGATCGGAACCGCTGCGGCCGGTGACGCACACCGGCCAGGTGCCGGTCCCGCATTGATGATCTCGTTCGTTCTCACCGCTGTCGTCTGCGGATTCACGGCGCTCTGTTACGCCGAGTTCGCTTCGATGGTGCCCGTCTCGGGCTCCGCGTACACGTACTCGTACGCGACGCTCGGCGAGCTCGTGGCGTGGATCATCGGCTGGGATCTGATGATCGAGTACGCGATCGGCAACGTGGCCGTCGCCATCTCCTGGGCGAACTACATGAACACGCTTCTGGAGGGCTTCGGCATCGTCCTGCCCGGATGGCTGACCGTCGATTACGGCACGGCGATGTCGAAAATGCCGCAGGTCGTAGCAGCTGCGCCGCACATCTTCGGCGTTCCGATCATCTTCAACATCCTCGCCGTCGGCATCGTCACGCTCATCACGATCGTGCTGGTGTGGGGTATTCGCGAGGCGGCCAGCTTCAACTTCTGGATGGTGGCCATCAAGCTCGGCGTGCTCGCGTTTTTTGTCTTTGTCAGCTTTAAGTACGTGAAGCCGGCGCACTGGCATCCGTTCGCACCAAACGGCTTTCACGGCATCGCCACCGGTGCCGCGATCGTGTTCTTTGCCTACATCGGGTTTGATGCCGTTTCGACGACAGCCGAAGAGGCGAAGAATCCGAAGCGGGACATGCCGATCGGCATCATCGGCTCGCTCATCATCTGCACGATCATCTACGCGATCATCGCCGCTGTCTTCACCGGCATGATCCCGTACGCCGACCTGGTGAAGAAACTCTCCAGCGAGCAAGCCGAACCGCTGACGCTGGCGATGAAGTACGCCACGATGCCGAACTGGATGGTGGGCGTCGTCGCCTTCGGTTCGGTCGTCGCTCACACCGCCGTTCTGCTCGTGTTTCAGCTCGGTCAGCCGCGCATCTTCTTCGCGATGTCGCGCGACGGCTTGCTGCCGCCATTCTTCGCGCGAGTCCATCCGAAGTTCCGCACGCCACACGTTGCCACGATCATCACCGGCGTCTTCGTCGGCGTGGCTGCGCTCTTCTCCTCGCTCGACGCGATGGTTGACCTGACGAACATCGGAACGCTCTTCGCGTTTTTCCTCGTCTGCATCGGCATCATCATTCTTCGGGTCAAGGACCCCGATCGCGAGCGGTCGTTCAAGGTTCCGGGCGGCACGTGGTTCCTCCCCGTGCTCGGCGCGCTGTCGTGCCTCTTCCTGGCGAAGTACCTCCCGAAAGAGTCGTGGTGGCGCTTCGGCATCTGGCTGCTCGTCGGGATGGTCGTCTACCTCTCATACGGCTATCGCAACAGCAAGTTGCGCCACCGCGGCAACGGCCCTCTGCTTCCCCCCGGCGGCATGGTGACGCACGACTTCAACCCCGAACAGCAGTTGCCGGAGAAGGATGTGGAGTAGCCCGAAGAGTAGCGCCGGCGGCTCGCCGGCTGGACCGCCGCCGGCCCGGCGGCGACTTTGGTTTCAATCGCCGCTGCTCGGTGCCTTCCTTGGCGCCCTTCTCGTCTTCGCGATCGCCCCCCATTGCATCGGGTGGTTTTCGGTTCCAACTGGCGGCATCGGTGCCGTGACTCTGGCGAAGTATCCAAAAGGGTTCGATTACTTCGTCGTCATCGCGTTGACGATCGCCAGTGCTCTCAGCGCGCTGGCGCTGAGCGCACGCGAGACTCCCGACTCCCGACCCACGACTCCCTCGAAACGCACCGCAACCATCATCACGACGATTGCCGTCTTCGTCGTCATGCTGGTCGTGCACGATCACCCGTACTCATTCATGGAGATGTTCCACGAAGGAGAGCACCTCACGCCCGCGTCGGTGATGCTCGATGGCGGACGACCCTACGGAGACATCTTTTTCCTTCACGGCTTTGCCACTGATGGCGGCCTCGACGCGTTAGTCCTCGGGAGCAAACCATCGCCGAAGAAAACGCGGCGGCTGGAGACGGTGCTTGACGCTGCCGCGCTTGCGATGCTGGTGCCGATCGCGGCGGAAGTGACGGCGTCGACCGGTGGACTCATCGCTGCCGTGATCCTGGCACTCTGCGCGATCGGAGCAGGCGAGGTGCCGGTCTTTCCGTATTTTCGATGGCTGCCGCTGTTGATTGCGGTGTGGGCGTTGCTGGCGTACTGCGGGCGTCGGGAGTCGGGAGTCGGGGGTCGGAGAAGGATCATCGCGGTCCGATACGACTTCGACTCCCGCGCTCCTCTACGTCGCTGCCATCGCCTCCTCGCTTGGCATTCTCTGGAGCCTCGACGTCGGTATCTGCGCGGTTGCGGCGAGCGCGATCGTCATTTTGATCTACACGCGAAGAGTGACGTTGATTGCTCTGTCGGCGATCGCGGCGCCGCTCATCGTCCTGGTCGTCGCGCGCGCCGATCTGTACCACTTCTTCCGCGACTCGTTCGTGATCATTCCGCGAGCGATCGACGCGATCTGGTCGCTGCCGGCGAAACCACTTCCGTCGCTGGCGCTTCTCGTTCACCCTGTACAACTCTGGGATTGGCTGGCATCCGAAGCCGCGCGCTACTACCTGCCGCCGGTCTTCTTCGGCTTCCTTCTCGCCCTTGCCGTGCGCAAGCGCGACATGCGCATCGCCATCGTAGCCATCTTCTCGATCATTCTCTTCCGCACCGCTGCCGGCCGTTGTAGTTGGAGTCACACGCGTTTCGGCATTCCACTGCTCGGCATCGCCGTCGTGGCATTTCTGCTCGAGCCGCTTTGTCGCGATTGGCTGAGACGCCGGCGGAGCCTGTGGCGAGGCATTGCGATCGTCGTGTTCGCGATCCTTGGCTTCCGTTATTTCGAGATCGCGCTGAACGCCACGCTTGGATGGAAGTTCATCGCCGGCTGGCCCGCCCGGCAGCGTCACGAAGGGATGGTTCCGTATCCGATGACGCGCGGCCGCGGAATCTACACGTGGGCTGAAAATGCAGCCGACCTCGCCGCGCTGCGGGACCTCGCCCAACAAGCTGGTCCCGGTCCGATCTTCGACCTCTCCGGCGAACGCGCTCTCTACTACCTGCTCGACCGCCGCCCCGCCACCCGCTGCCCCGACATCGCAATGCTCTCCACTCCGGAGTTGAGCGCCGAAGCACTACACCAACTTGCCGCGCACCCACCAGTCTTCGTCGTCCTCGAAGGAATGAAAGTCTTCGGCTCACTCGACGGCATCGCCAACCGCGACCGCATCCCGCCGATCGCGGCATGGATCGACACAAACTATCCAGTGCGAGTGAAGGCAGGACGGTACTTAGTGGGCTTCAGAAACTGACGGTGGATGTCGTCTCAGCGTTTCCACCGCAACACCGGCTGCCGCGCCGCTCTCGCTTCGTCCAGCCTCCGCACCGGCGTCGTGTGCGGGGCGCTGCGAACCAGCTCGGGACGCTCTTCGCATTCGCGCGCGATGGCGATCATCGCGTCGCAGAAAGCGTCCAGCTCTTCTTTCGGCTCGCTTTCGGTCGGCTCGATCATCAATGCGCCGGCGACGATCAGGGGGAAGTAGATCGTTGGCGGGTGGAAGCCGTAGTCCATCAGGCGCTTGGCGATGTCGAGCGTGTGGACATCTTTGGGCGTCTGGAGCTTGTCGCTGAAGACGACTTCGTGCAGCGACGGCGCGTCGTAGGGGAGGTGATACGAGCCGCGCAGACGGGCGCGGATGTAGTTCGCGTTCAGGACGGCGATCTGGGCGATGCGGCGGAGGCCGTCGGGACCCATCGAGCGCATGTACGTCAGCGCGCGGACGAGCACGTTGAAATTGCCATTGAAGGCGCGGACGCGGCCGATCGAGTCGGGATGATCGTGATCGAGATAGAACGTTCCGTCTTCGCGCTTCTCAACGGTCGGAGTCGGCAGGAACGGCACGAGCCGCTCGGAAACGCCGACCGGTCCTGCTCCCGGCCCGCCGCCGCCGTGTGGCGTTGAAAACGTCTTGTGCAGATTCGAGTGGATGACGTCGATGCCCATGTCGCCGGGGCGGGCGATGCCGACGAATGAGTTGAGGTTAGCGCCGTCGCAGTAGAGATACGCGCCCTTGTCGTGCAGGATCTCGGCGAAACGTTTGATATCGGTCTCGAAAACGCCGAGCGTATTCGGCACGGTGATCATCAGCGCGGCGACGTCTTCGGTCACTGCGGCGGCGAGCGTGTCGATGTCGACGGTGCCGCGGCTGTTCGACTTCAGCTCTTTGATCTGGTAGCCCGCGAAGGCTGCCGAGGCCGGGTTGGTGCCGTGCGCGGAATCGGGGATGAGGATGTACTTGCGTGCGTTGCCACTCTTCGCAAGCGCTTTGTGCACCATCAGGATGCCCGTCAGCTCGCCATGAGCGCCGGCGACAGGCTGCATCGTTACGCGCGGCAGACCGAAGATCTCTTTCAGCGTCTGCTCGATGTGCCAGATCAAGGCGAGGTTGCCCTGCACCTGATGATCGGGCTGCAGCGGATGCGAGAGCGCGAAGCCGGGCGTGCGCGCCAGCTCCTCGTTGAGCCGCGGGTTGTGCTTCATCGTGCACGATCCCAGCGGGTAAAGGCCGGCATCGATCGACACATTCAGCTTTGAAAGCCGCGTGAAGTGACGGATCACATCGACCTCGGATACCTCGACTTCATCAATGATCTCGCCGCGCCGAAGCGACGCCGGCAACGCCTCGGCATCCTTAGGAACATCGAGATCCGGCAGCCGGTAGCCGCGCCGCCCGCGCTTCGAATGCTCGAAGATCAGTCCCTCGCGATTCGTGCTCTGCGGGACCGCAGTGGTGGCGGCATCGCTTTCGAGGATCGTGGTCATCGCCGCTCCCGGGAGATCGCTGCCGTCAATGCGGCGACAAAGTGATCGAGATGTTCGCGTGTGTGCAACTCCGTGACGGCGACGAGGAAGTCGTTGTCGTGACCTTCGTAGAACGGGCCGAGCGGAATCCCGCCAAGAATCTTTTCGTGCTCGAGGTCAGCGAGAATCTGGGCGGCCAGAAACGGCGTCCGCACGACGATCTCGTTGTAGACCGG
>DATLVW010000542.1:0-2598 GCA_035577085.1 Thermoanaerobaculia bacterium | reverse complement strand
TCCGTAGTGTGTATCGCGCAGGTGCCCGACACCGAGACGCGTATCAAGATCGGCGGCGACGGACGCCGCATCGACGAAGCCGGAGTCAAATACATCGTCTCGCCGTACGACGAGTACGCGCTCGAAGAGGCGATCCGTCTGAAAGAGAAAGAAGGCGGCGACGTCACCGTTCTGGGCTTCGGCCCTGACCGCGTGCAGCAGGCGCTGCGCGAATCGCTCGCCCGCGGTGCTACCAAAGCGCTGCACGTGAAGGGTGAATCGGGCGATGCGGACTCCCTCGGCATCGCCAAGGTCCTCGCGGCTGCGATCAAGACGATTCCCCACGATCTCGTCTTCTTCGGTAAGCAGGGCGTCGGCACGGACAACTCTCTGGTCGGTCCGATGGTGGCCGAGCTCCTTGGCTATCCGCAGATCAACGTCGTGACGCACATGGAGACAGCCGCGGGAAAGGTGACCGCGCACCGCGAGATCGAAGGAGCTGAGGAAGTCATCGAAGCGCCCACGCCAGCCGTGATCACCGCGCAGAAGGGATTGAACGAGCCGCGCTACGCATCGTTGAAGGGAATCATGGCCGCGAAGAAGGTCACTATCGATACGAAGTCGATCGCCGACCTCGGCCTCGCTGACTCCGACATCGTCAACCAGCGCGTGACCATCGTTTCCCTCGAGCTTCCGCCCGAAAAAAGCGGAGGCCGGAAGATCGACGGCGGCGATCCGGCAGCAGCGGCAAAAGAAATCGTTCGCTATATGAAAGAGGAGGCGAAGGCGTTGTAGCGGTTGCGAGGTCCGAGGACTCGAATGGTCGCGAAGTCAGCGCCTTGCGAGACCACGAGACCGCGAGGACCGCGAGACCCCGTCACACTATGCCCGGTGTTCTCGTTTTTTGCGAAGTCCAGGATGGGAAGCTGAAGAAGGCCTCACGCGAGGCGCTGTCGATCGGCCGCAAGCTCGCGGAGGCGGCGGGTGGTGATCTCACCGCATTCGCTCCCGACAAATCAGCAGCGGATGATGCCGGCCGCTACGGCGCGAAGAAAGTCTTTGTCGCCGATGGCGGCGGTTACAACACGGAGACGTATACCGCGGCGATGCAGGCCGCGATTGCGCAGGCCTCGCCGTCGATCGTGCTTTTTGGCGGCACGTCCAATGGCCGCGATCTCGCGCCGCGTCTGGCCGCGCGCCTCGATGCGGGCGTCGCGTCCGACGTCGATCGGTTGGAATGGGCCGGCGGCAAGCTGAAAGCACGGCGTCCCGTCTATTCGGGGAAAGCATTTGCCACGGTCGAAGTCAGCAGCGTGCCGGCCATCGCCACGACCCGCATCAACGCCTTTCCCGCCGAAGAGTCGGGAGCAGGTGCGGCAGAAGTGGTTGAGGTGAGCGCTCCGGCCGATGCGAAGGCGAAGGTCGTCGAAACAAAGGTCACGGAGTCAGGCGAGCTGTCGATCGTCGAAGCGGACATCATCGTCTCTGGTGGGCGTGGTCTCAAAGAGGGCGCGAACTTTTCTCTGATTCGCGATCTCGCCCACGCCATCGGCGGCGCGGTTGGCGCGTCGCGGGCGACGGTCGATGCCGGATGGATCGATCATCAGCATCAGGTCGGGCAGACGGGACGCGTCGTCAGTCCGAATCTCTACATCGCCGCCGGCGTTTCAGGCGCGATCCAGCATCTCGCGGGAATGTCGTCGTCGAAGCACATCGTCGCCATCAACAAAGATCCTGAAGCGCCGATCTTCCGCGTCGCTGATTTCGGCGTTGTCGGCGATCTCTTCACGATCCTTCCGGCGCTGACCGAGGAAGTGAAGAAAGCGAAAGCGCACTGAACGTGAAAGGCCGCCCTGCGGCGGCCTTTCAAAAGTTGGTGGCTGCTTCTCTTACTGCTGATCGGGTTTGGGCGCCTGGCCCGGCCGCTCCGGTGACTGCACAGGCGCGGGATCCTTACCGACCACGGTGTTGACCGCGTAGCCGGCGTTCATGGCGCTCGAGATCGGGTTGGTGCCCGGCGGGAGGCACTCCAGCGTAATCATGATTGCGTGACGTGCGAACTGCGCGTCGCATTGATGTTCGCTGCGGGCGGTGTAGATTTTCGGGCTCTTGGCGACGACGCGCTTTCCATCGATGACGACGAAGTAATACTCGATCTGCTCGTTGGGATCGAACTTCGGAAGAGTCACGGTGGAGGCCTTGCCGCGGTTCTGCCCGTCGACGTAGCACCAGTCGGTCGATCCCTGGCGGCGGAAGTAGGCGCGGAGCAGACCGTTGTCCGAGGTCTCGACGCTCATGATGGCCATTTCGCCTTCCAGCACACATCCGGCGGGTGAGTGCTCGATGCTGCCAGGCTGCGCGAAGAGGGACCCGGCGAACAACACCGTTGTGGCCAGCGTGAGGAGGATACGGAGTTTCATGGCGACCTCTGACAAGAGGACATGATACGTCAAAATTTCAATGCTGGGCCAGAATCCGGTCGCGGTAGGCGAGGATGGCCGGGATCTGAGGGAGCGCCGGCATGGCCCGCGTCATGAGCTGACGGGCCAGATCGTAGTCGCCCAGCTGGTAACGGTTCACAGCCTCGTAGAACATGTGAGGCTCTTCACCGGCTTTCAG
>DATLVW010000541.1:0-13053 GCA_035577085.1 Thermoanaerobaculia bacterium | reverse complement strand
CGCGCGCCACGATCGAAAACGTGTTCACCGGCCGCAATTGCGCAAACGCAGACGGAGCAAGCAGAAAGATCAGCCACAACATCTTCTTCATCGACACACCTCGGCCATCACGATATCGCTTGGGGACTTCGAGCGGAAGACTTCCCGGTGTGGTCAAGCTAAATAAAGAACGCGAAGCGTCTTTGCGTAGAGGCCGGAGTGTGGCATCTTCGGTTGCGACGAGTTCGGTGACGGTGTCGAATAACTCCAATCTGCCACGTCGGCAGACTGAAACAGCTAGAACCGTATGGCGAAGAAGAAACGGGCTGAGCCACAGCAGAGCGAGGAGTTACGGACGAAGCTGCCGCCGGGCGTGAAACGGCTTCGGGCTCTCGAAGGGCACGAGTCTGCGCTCTTGAGCGTGGCGTTTGATCCGCAGGGTGAGACGCTGGCCAGCGGGAGTGCTGACAAAACGGTCAAGCTTTGGGAGGTGCGAAGCGGCAAGTTGCTCCGCACGCTCGCAGGACACCGGGACTATGTCTATAGCGTGGCGTTTGATCCGCAGGGCGAGACGCTGGCCAGCGGGAGCTTTGACAGAACGGCGAAGCTCTGGGAGGCGCGAAGCGGCAAGTTGCTCCGCACGCTCAAAGGACACGAGGACTGGGTCAGAAGTGTGACTTTTGATCCCGAGGGCTCGACGCTGGCCAGTGGGAGTTCGGACAAGACAGCAAGGCTCTGGGACGCGCGAAGCGGCAAGCTGCTAAGCACTCTACAAGGCAATCAAGACGTGGTCTTCACTGTGGTTTTTGATCCGCGTGGAGGGATGCTAGCAGGCGGGAACAGGGATTTCTCCATATATCTATGGGAGGCGCGAAGCGGCAAGCTGCTCCACACACTCGAAGGCCATCAGGGGGTGGTCTCTAGCGTGGCGTTCGATCCGCAAGGCGGGATATTGGCGAGCGGAAGTGGTGACAACACTGTAAAACTCTGGGAGGTGGATAGCGGCGACCTTCTCCGAACGCTCGAAGGGCACACCGATCGTGTCCTTGGCGTCGCATTCTCAGCTGACGGACTTCTGCTGGCCTCTGTGAGCCTGGACCGCACAATCCGTCTCTGGAGCTGCGAAACGTGGGAGGCTGTTGCGGTCATCGGGCAGCTGGCAGCACCCGATGGTGACTGGGAGCCTGGCCTCGCTTTTCATCCTACGTTGCCGCTGCTAGCCACGGCCGGCTTGGAGCAGGACTCGACGAGCCACGGAAGATCCCGGCGGATCCAACTATGGAAGCTTGACCACAAGGTGCTGCTGCGCAAGCGGGGCCGAGCAGCCGCCACGCGTGCGGTGCATCACACGACGGGCAAGATTGTGCTGGTGGGCGATCACAGTGTGGGCAAGTCAGCGCTAGGCTATCGCCTGATCCACGGCCGCTTCGAGAAACAGGAGTCAACGCACGGGCAGCAGTTCTGGGTGTTTCCCGCCCTCGGCAAGCGCCGCGCGGACGGGACTGATTGCGAGGCCATCCTCTGGGACTTCGCGGGCCAGCCCGACTACCGGCTGGTCCATGCGCTCTTCGTGGACAACGCCGATTTGGCGCTGGTGCTATTCGACGCCTCGGATCTCCGCGACCCCCTGCACGGCGTCGGCTTCTGGCTGAAGCAACTCCAGACGGCGCAAAGCACCTGCCCCATCATCCTCGTGGCTGCACAATCGGATCGCGGAGCCTGTTCGTTGACGCCGGAGGAGCTGGAAGCGTTTTGCAGGAAGCACGGCATCGTTGGCCCGATCACGACGAGCGCGGCCTCGGGTTTGGGTATCGAGGAACTGGTCGAACGCATGAAGGTGCTCATCCCTTGGGAAGAGAAGCCAGCGACGGTCACCACCACGACTTTCAAGAGAATCAAGGACTACATCCTCGGCCTCAAGGAAGAGAAGAAAGACAAGCAGACCATAGTCACGCCCGGTGAGTTGCGAGGCCTTCTGGAGGCCACCGATACTGGATGGAAGTTCACCGACGCCGAGATGCTGACCGCCGTAAGCCACCTCGAAAACTACGGCTATTTGAAACGCCTGCGAACCTCAAAAGGCGAGACGCGCATCCTGCTTCAGCCAGAACGGCTCAACAACCTGGCGTCGTCGCTTGTGTTGGAAGCGCGCCGCAATCCGAAGGGGCTCGGTGCGCTGGAAGAGAAACGGCTGCTCGCCGGCGGCTACGATTTTCCCGAGTTGAGAGACCTGCAGGTGAGCGAGCGCGACGTGCTCCTCGACTCCGCGGCGCTCCTTTTCCTTGAGCACAACGTCTGCTTTCGTGAGATTGACCCGCTTCGCGTGGAGCCGTATCTGGTCTTTCCCGAGCTGATCAATCTCAAGAAACCCGTTGAGGAGGACGTAGCCACCGAGGATGGTGTGGCGTACACGGTGAGCGGCCCGACGGAGAACGTGTTTGCTTCGCTGGTGGTGTTGCTGGGCTACACGCACACATTTACTCGCACGGCGCAATGGCATAACAACGCCCGGTACGAGGTGGGCGATGGTTTGGCGTGCGGATTCCGGCAGGAGTCGGAGCGCGACGGTGAGCTGGACTTCGTGCTCAGCTTTGGACCAACCGTTGGCGCGCCGGTGCGTACGCTCTTTCAGGGATTGTTCGAGAGCTTTCTTGCGAGGCGCAATCTGACTGTGCGGCGCTACGAGCCGGTGCGCTGTACCAGAGATCATCTGCTGAATCGCGCAGTCGTTCGCGAGGCAATGCAAATCGGAGACGAGAGCACTTTCTGTTCGAAATGTGGGGAGCAAGTGATTCTGCCGGCGATGACAGAGCCCATCCAGTTGACGCAAGCAGTGCAGGCCAAGGTGGACTTGCAGCGCCAGGCGGCCGAGCAGCGGACGCGCTTCGAGCAGGCTGTGTTCCGTGTACGCGCATTCACGGTCGAGCAGAAGATCACGCCGCCTGAGTGCTTCATCAGTTACGCCTGGGGTGTGCCGGAGCACGAGCGCTGGGTCGAGAAACGGCTAGTAACAGACTTGCAAAAGGCGGGGCTTCAGATCGTCTTTGATCGCAAAGACAACGAGTTCGGCGACAGTCTGACGCGCTTCATCAGCCGGATTCCGTACTGCGCGAGCGTCGTAGTGGTTGGCACTCCGTTGTACTTTCAAAAATTTGAGAATCGTATGTCCAGCACGGGCAGCGTGGTTGCCGCGGAAGTCGATCTGATCAGCGACAGACTGGTCGGCACGCAGGAAGAAAAGCGCACAGTCAAGACTCTACTCTTGGCCGGAGAAAAGAAGACCTCTCTGCCTCCGCTTATGTGGGATCGCATTCATGCGGATTTTCGGGATGAGTCCGTATACTTCACGACCTCTTTCGACCTCATCCTGAGTCTCTACCAGATCCCACACACTCATCCAGCCGTCGCCGATTTGCGCGAGTCATTGCGCGGACCCGATACCAGGTTCAGATAAGAGGGTTCAGCGACGCAGCGTTACAACGGCGACAGCCATCAGCGAGATTGCCAGCAGCGCCAGCAACATTGGCGACACCGCCGGAATCGCCTGGATCAGCCCGAATGAAACGTTCGTGACGCCATCGCAGGTGATGGGGAAGGTCGGCGGAGTGACGGACGTCTGGACCATGCCCGCCGGCGCGACGATGCGAACCTGGTAGGAGACGACGGCGGGCGCGAGGAAATCGACGTCGCCATTGGCGTTCGTTGTCAGCGTTTCTTCGACGGTGCCATCGCCAAGCTGGTCGAGTTGGACGGCGACGCCTGGCACCGCGGCTTCGCCGGCATCGAGGACGCCGTTCCGATTCGTGTCATTGAAGACGTGGACGTGAATCGTTCCGAAGCAGAAGGCGAACGCGCTCGACGCCGGGAGAAGTGAGGCCAGGATTGCGGCGGCGAGAAGAGCGCGGGTACGCATCGATCAGACTCGTTCCGCGCTCAACGGTACACAACGGATTCGGTCCATTGCAAGCGGAGCTATGATCGAATTGCGACTCATCAGGTGAAGGAGGCCGGCATGTTCTTCCCGAGGAAATGGCGAGCGGTTGTTGCGGCGGCGTTCTTGATTACTGCCGCGCCGTTGGCTGCCCAGGAGATGGAGCATCATCACGATGGTCCCGCCGACGAGCGCCTCGGTACCGTTGATTTCCCGATCTCGTGCGCGGGATCGCAGGCGGCGTTCACGCGTGCGGTCGCGCTGCTGCACTCGTTCTGGTACGAAGAAGCGGAGAAGGCATTCCGCGTCATTGCGGTGAAGGATCCGCGATGCGGCATCGCCTGGTGGGGCGTGGCGATGAGCAACTATCACCCGGTGTGGCCGTCGCCGTATTCACCCGAGGAGCTGGCGCGGGGCGTTGCAGCAGCGGAGAAGGCGAAGGCTGCGGGCGCGCAAACGCCGCGCGAGCAGGCTTACATCGACGCCATCGTGACGTTTTATCGCGGCGCGGACAAACTCGATACGGTCACGCGTGCGCGTGCCTACGAGGCGGAGATGGAGAAGTTGACCGCTCGTTTTCCCGATGACGATGAGGCGTCGATCTTCTACGGTCTTGCGCTCGTCGCTCATGGCATGTCCGTCCCCACCGACAAGACCTACGCGTATCAGAAGCGAGCCGCGGCAATCTTCAACCGGTTGCTCGACAGGCATCCCGATCATCCCGGCATCACGCACTATCTGATCCACAGCTTCGACTATCCGGCGCTGGCTCCGCTCGCGCTCAAAGCGGCCAACACGTACGCGAAGATCGCGCCGTCATCGCCGCACGCGCTTCATATGCCTTCGCACATCTACGTCCGCCTCGGCATGTGGAAGGAGACCATCGACTCGAATCTCGCCTCGGCGAAAGCAGCGCGCGAGCACGCGGAGAAGACGCATCCCGGGACCGCGTCCTTCGACAGCCTGCACGCGTGGGACTATCTCGCCTACGCCTGGTTGCAGCAGGGCCAGGATGAAAAGGTCCGCGAGCTCGTCGACCAGATCGCGACGATCAAAGCGCTCAATGTCGAGAACTTCGCCGGCTACTACGCGGCAGCAGCCGTGCCTGCGCGCTACGCATTGGAGCGCAGGAGTTGGTCAGAAGCAGCGGCGCTGACCGTGCGGCCTGCGGCGTTTGCGTGGGAGCGGTATGCGTATGCCGAGGCGCTCACGCATTTCGCGCGGGCAGTGGGTGCCGCGCGCAGCGGCGATGTCGCGCACGCGCACGAAGCGGTGGCGCGCTTGGAACAGCTCCGCCAGAAACTCATCGAACAGAAGAATGGATATTGGGCCGATCAGATCGAAGTGCAGCGCCGTGTTGCTGATGCGTGGATCGCCCATGCGGAAAAGCGCGACGATGGCGCCTTCACGCTGATGCGCTCCGCCGCCGATCTCGAAGACTCGATGGACAAGAGTCCGGTCACGCCCGGCTCGATCATCCCGGCGCGCGAGATGCTCGGCGATCTGCTGCTCGAGCTCGGCCAGCCGGACAAAGCGCTCGAAGCCTACGAGCGCTCACTTGCCGATTCGCCGAACCGGCTCAACGGCCTGACCGGCGCCGCACGCGCCGCGCAGCTCAAAGGCGATCGCGGGAAGGCGGCGGGGTACTACGTGCAGATTGCGAAGCTGTTGGGGAGTGGGGGGTAGGGTGTGGGGGGTGGGAGAGTTGTGAAGGATGATGAGCAGCCAATAGCGGCCATCCCTGAGATCTCCCACACCCCACCCCCTACACCCCACACCCCGCGTTACCATCCCACATGCTCTACGCTGACGAATCGCGCTTTCGCGAGGCTTTCAACATCATCGAGGAGTACATCGAACGGCGCTACTCCGTTCAGGTCGTGATCAGCGACGTGACCGATCCGTTCACGGGCGATCTCGATGGGGAATCGATTGCGGTCGACTACGACCAATCGAGCGAGGATGCCCTTTTCATCATCGCGCATCTCCTCGGGCACACCGTGCAATGGAACACGAATCCACGCGCGCGGGAAATCGGCACGACGACCGTCACCGCGGCGACCGAAGAGTTTCTCGGCGAGCTGGCCGCGTACGAAAAGCAGGCTTGTCGTTACAGCCTGCAGCTCTTCCACGACGCCGGCATCCTCGATCTCGATCAATGGGTCTCCGACTTCGCCGCTTGTGATTCGGCCTATCTGATGCACTTCTACCGGACAGGCAAGAAGCTGCCGTTCCGTTCGTTCTGGCGCGAGGGGATGCCGTTGATCGAGCCGCTGGCCATTCCTCCGTTTCAGCCGTCGCGATGGCTGGCGAGGAGCGGTGGCGTGGTTCTGTAGGGGTGAAACGACGTCTATAATAATGAGAGACGCCGAGCCCGACAGCCGATGATCCGTCCAGCACTCCTGCTTCTCGCTTCGTCGCTGTTCTGCGCGCCGCTGGGTGCCGGACAGGCGCTGTTCCGCAACGCCTCGATCGATTATGGCTCCGCCGCCGTCTTCGACATGAAGGCGGGTGATATCAACAACGACGGGAAACCGGATGCAGTGCTGCTCGAGAAGCTTCTTCCCAGCAACAACTGGGTACTCCTCACTCTCGCCGGCAATGGGGACGGTTCATTCCGTACGCCCGTGAGCACTCCCATCACGACCCCCGGGGCCAGGATCGCGCTCGGCGATCTCGACGGCGACGGCAAGCTCGATCTCGTCCTGAGCGGCCAGGACACGAGACTCGAGACCTATCACGGCAACGGAGATGGCTCGTTCACACTCATCTCATCGCAAATCGCAAACATCATCGGCTTCTCGCCGCTCGCGCTCACGGATCTCGACGGCGACGGCAAGCTCGATCTCATCGCCGTCACACGCGTGGATGCCAACAACCAAACGCTGGTTACGTTTCGCGGCATTGGCAACGGCACGTTTGCCGCCGGAATCTCGCAGCCGGGGCCGTTCATCCAAAGCATCGACAACATCGAGAGCGGCGACTACAACGGAGACGGCCGCGCCGACGTGATCGAGTCGTCGTTCTACGAACTGCGTCTCGCCACCGGCAACGGAAACGGCAGCGTCAACGGTCCCACGACAATCTCGCACGACCCCTTCGCGCGCACTACGGCCGGTGGCGATTTCAACGGTGACGGGAAGCGCGACATCGTGGAGATCTCTCGCCTCGACGGCACAGCTCTGGTTCATCTCGGGAATGGCAACGGCACGTTCACCGATGGGGCGAAGTACGTTGTCGGGGGTGTCTACAGCGGTGTCGCCGCCGACTTCGACGGCGACGGGAAGCTTGACGTCGTCGCCGGTGGGAACGACGTGGTGACGGTGATGCGCGGCAACGGCGATGGCACATTCGCTGTCCGCGCGTATGTCGCCAACTCCGGGCCGCTCGCTGTGGCGGACTTCGACGGCGATCATCATCCGGACGTTCTCGCTGTCTCTTCTCCCGGACTCCTGCTGCTCCACGGCAACGGCGACGGTACGCTGCGCGCCTACCGGAAGACCTTTGTGCGCCCTGCTCCGGCCCCCTTTTACAATTCCCGCACAATCCCGAAAGGCCTTGCCGTTGCGGACTTCAACGGCGACGGCAAGCCGGACGTCGTCACCCTGGTCGATCAGATCATCGTCATGCTCACCAGCGGTGACGGGCTCGGGCCGCCTGTGGCGCTCGCTCTTCCACCCGGCATCACGGCCGCGTCATCCTTAGCCACGGGCGACGTCAACGGAGACGGCAAGAGTGACATCGTCGTCGCCGGATCCAAGTTGTGGACGTACCTCAGCAACGGCGATGGAACGTTCACTGCCGCGGCACCCACAGCGATTACGAGCCTGACCAGCGTTTTTCTCGCGGACGTGAACGGCGATGGGAAGCTCGACGTTCTGCTCGGCAACTTTCTCTTTAACGGACAGCTCCTTCTTGGTAACGGAGATGGCACCTTCGCCCTCCCTACGACGCTCCCGGGCAACCCAGGCCAGATCGCCGACTTCAACGGCGATGGCAGGCCCGATTTTGTCAGCACCGATATCAACGGCATGACCATCTACCTGAATAACGGCAGCGGCGTTTTTTCCGCGGGAGGTCACGTTTCGAACACCGTTGGAGCCATCGCCGTCGGTGACTTCAACGGTGACGGCAAGGCCGATCTGGTCGAGGAGCAGTACAACAATACCGTGCGCATACGGCTCGGGAACGGTGACGGCACCTTCACGGACCTGCAGCCATTTCTTCTTGGGAGTGACCTCGTTCTCGCTTCGTCGCCGGCCAACGCCGTGGCCGCTGATTTCGACGGCGACGGCAAGCTCGATCTCGCCATCTCGAATCGGGTGTACCTCGGCAAAGGCGACGGCACGCTCCGCGCGCGCGTGCCGTGCGTCGTTTCGCGCTCGTGGTCATATCTTGCCGCCGCCGACATCGATGGCAATGGCTCGGCCGACCTTCTCCTGCTCGACGATCAGAATGACGCGGTCAACACACTTCTCACGCGAACAGCGGCAGGGGGCGCCACACCGCTGCCGCTCACGCTGACGCCATCTCTCTCGACGTTGCACTTTCAGGAGCCGGTGGCCCTCACGACGACCGCAACAACTTCCTCGACATTTCTGCCAGTCGGCGGCGTCACGATCACCGTAGACGGCGTGTTCAACGGGTTCGCCAATTGGAACGGGAACACCGCGCTCATGACCCTGGTGCCGCGCATCATCGGAGACCATCAGACGATCGCCGCGGAGTTCGTCGGAGACGACATCTTCCCGCCGGCGAGCGTGAGTGTCGTGCGCTCCGTATTGAAGCTCGACTCCGTGGTCGTCATCGAAGCGTTCCCCAGTCCCTCGCAACTTGGTCAGACAACGACCATCACTGCAAGGATCTTCGCGAAACAAGCAGACGCCGGTCCCGTGCAGCCGTCCGGCACGCTCACGATTCGCGACGGAGACACGGTCCTGCTCTCGAAGGCTTACGACGCCAATCACCCGCCGGCGCTCACGTACAAGTTCACGACGGTCGGGACGCATGCGCTCGCTGGCGAATACTCGGGCGACGCCAACCACACAGCGGACACCGAGACGTTTTCGCAGGTCGTCACGAAGGCCATTCCCCTCGTCGGTCTCAGCGGCACACCGGCATCGCCAATTATGGCGGGTCAGCCGCTCACGCTGAAGGCAACGACGTTTGCGTCTTTCAGCGGCAATGGCGGCACGATGACGTTTCGCGAAGGCGGCATCGACGTCGGAACAGCTCCGACAGTAGGGAACGTCGCATCGATCACGATTCAACCATCCGCGGGCACGCACTCCTACACCGCAATCTACAGCGGCAACGCCGATCTCGATACGGCAACGACCAACTTCACGCTCGATTACACGGTGCTCCCACTTCCATGCACGACACCGGGAGGTTGTGGGCGGCACCACGCAGCACATCCTTGAATGGCTTGTGCTGACATCGACTTCTCTGTGACCTCTGTACTACTAACCAGCGGTTTCTGCGCGCGACGCAAAGATTTTCACCAAAACTGATTGGTTGCAGATTTGGTGGGTTCCCTTTGGTTGCGGCTATGCCGCGCTGTGTCTCTGTGGTAAGTGTTTTCCGCCGATGAATCCGGGCCCCTACCTTTCAAACAAGCTGCGCTGCCCGGGCGCCGGCTTCTCACGCGCTTCTGCACTCGTGCGTGACGTCGTGAGCAGCGCGCGCAAATCGCTCCACGGCTGCGCCGGAAACTCGCGCGCGCCGAGGGCGATCAGCGCCTGATTGCCATCGGCAACCTCACCTTCGGAGCGAACGAACACAGGAATGGCGTCCTCGCGTTTCAGTTCCGCTTCCGCGCCTGCCCACGTTCCGCCGCTGTTCGCGTCCGCGCGCGCGATCACCGCCGCCTCGGCGATTCCGTAGATGACTTTGTTGCGCCCCATCGCGTTGCCGACGGTGAATCCGGCGTCGGGATAAACAGGGGAGAGGAGCAGGAGGCGGCCGTCGACGACCGCTTCGCGATAATGCCCCACGACGGACGGCCGGCCGAGTCCTTCCGGAAGAACGGCGATGACGCGGCCACCTTCGTTCAACGCAGCGGCGGTTGCGATCTGATCGGTTCCGCGAGCGCCGCCGGAGATGACGGTGATTTCTTCGCGCGCGAACGCCGCCGCCACATCCTCCGCCCACTTCGCGGCGGCATCATCGATCTCGCGCGATCCGACGATGGCGATGCCGCCGAAAGCGGGCAGGCTTCGCTCGCCGACGCCCCACAACAGCGGCGGCGCGCTACGGCCGAGGTGCTGGAGGAGGCGCGCGGGGTAATCGTCGTCGCTGCGCGAGATCACCCAGAGCCCGCCGTTCGCCCATCGCTCGGTAGCGAGGCCGAGGCCCATCGCGCGATCGAGGAGCTGCGCGATGCGAGTAGCGTCGAGGCCACTCGCAGCCCAGTCGAGATCCGCGTCATCGAGCAGATCGCCCGGACGCAGCGAACGCTGTTGCAGCAAATCCTCGACGCGGCTGAATTCGCGCGTGTCGAGCGGCTCGACCTGCTCGCGCGGCGCGAAACGGCTGCAGAGAAGGAGAACGGCCTGCGTGTCTCGCGATACCTGCTGTTCCTGCGTCACGTCCTCCATCATGAACGGGATGCATCCGCGAGGACCAGCGGAAAGACGGCCGGGCAGCGCGCTCTTCGCAACAGCGCGCCGGTCACCGTGAGCGTCCAGCCGGAATCGGTCATGTCGTCGATGAGCAGGACCGGGCCGGGCATCATCGCTGCTCGATCCACCGCGAACGCGCCGTCGAGGTTGCGCGCCTGCTGTACGGAGTTCTCCCGCTGCTTCTGCGGCAGATTGTCGGCGCTCTTCACGATCGCGGCGCGGTAGGGGATGCCGAGGCGCGCGGCCAGGCGCTGCGCGAAATTGGGAACGAGTTGCGGATGCCGCTTCGACGGCACGCAGGTCAACCACTCCGGGCGTGGATCCGGCTTCCAGTCGGCGACGAGCGCCGCGCAGGCGTCGACCAGCGAATCGTCGAAACGATCGTCTTCATACTTTCCGCGTCGCACCAGCTCCGCCCATCCCCCGTCTTCCCAAAGCGACAGCGCGCGTCCGGGCTCGTTCTGAAACGGCGCGATCTTTCCCTTGAAGCCGTCTTTGACCAGTGCCGCGACAGGCCAGAGTTTGCGCGGCTCGATCGTCACGCGCGTGCGCTGCAGGAACTCGTTCGCGGCAATCACTCCTTCGATCGGCACCTCGGCTGACACGACCCGGCCCGCGCAATTCGCACATTTACCGCACGCCGCCGCGAACGGATCGTCGAGCTCCGCGGCCAGGAACTGCATCAGGCAATCGGTGGAGCGCATGTACTCCTGCATCCGCTGCTGCTCGCGGCGCCGGATCAAAGTGAGCTGCTGCACCTTCCCAGCATTGAAGACGTAAGGCACCGGCGATCGATACCACTTCGATCCTTCCTTGCGAATCGGCGCCGGCGTTTCGGTGGCCAGCAGCTTGAGCGTGCGCTCGATGCGCCCGAACGGCAGATTGACGAACGACTCGATCTGCGTCACGGAGAGGCCGTCGTCCGCGCAGTTGAGCGCCTCGAGGACGTCGAGCACGTCGCCCTCCGGCGGAAACGCCTGCCGTATGAAGAAGTCGATGATCTCGTCATCCTCGGCGCCGCCGAGGAGAATGCCGAAGGCCTCGTCGACGGCGCGTCCGGCGCGCCCGACCTGCTGGTAGTAGTGGACGACCGATCCCGGACGCTGAAAATGGACCACGAAGCCGAGGTCGGGCTTGTCGAAACCCATGCCGAGGGCGACGGTGGCGACGAGGACCTTGAGATCGTTGCGGAGGAGTCTCGCTTCGAGCATCTCGCGGTCGGCGGAATCGGCGTGATAGGCAACCGCATCGATGCCGCGCAGCCGCAGCCACTCGGCGACGCGCTCGGCATCGCGTACCGTCAGCGTATAGACGATGCCGCTGCCGGGAAGCGTTGGAAGATGCTGCGCCAGCCACGCCAGACGCGAGGCCTGATCGGGGAGGAGGATGTTCTGCAGCCGCAGCGATTTCCTCACCAGCGGCCCGCGCGAGATCGAGACATTGCCGAGTTGCGCCATCACGTCATCGACGACGCGATTGTTCGCCGTCGCCGTCGTCGCCAGAACGGGCAGCGAAGGCGGAAGAAGCTTGAACAGTTGCGAGATGCGCCGGTAGTCGGGGCGGAAGTCGTGGCCCCAATCGGAGATGCAGTGCGCCTCATCGATGACGAAGAGCCCGATGTTGCCACCGATCGGCACGAGGACGTTCTGCCGGAATGCGTCATTGGCCAGCCGTTCGGGCGAGATCAGCAGGACGTCGATCTCATTCCTCCGCATGGCTCGAATCACAGCGTCCCAATCCTCGGTGTTCGCCGAGTTGATCGTCGCCGACCGCAACCCGATCCGCGCCGCCGCCGCCAACTGGTTTCGCATCAACGAAAGCAGCGGCGAAACGATTAACGTGGCCCCGGCGCCGCGATCGCGCAGCATCCGCGTGGCAATGAAGTAAACGATGCTCTTCCCCCACCCGGTCCGCTGCACAACCAGCAACCGCTCCCCCCGCACCGCCGCCTCAATGCACTCAAGCTGCTCGTCCCGAAACGTCGCATCGTCGCGCCCGACAGCCGTTCGCAGGTAGTCAATCGGAGTAGCCGTAGCCTCTTTGATGAGCATCGCAACCTCGCTTCATCCCGATGCTACCTCGGTGTTGGCGAAGTGCGATGTTTGGCTACTGTGGGTAGAGTTTTGGGTCGGCAGGGGTATGAAAGGCTACCTTTAACATGGATGGAGTTCGTCGCCATATTAAAGGCTGCCTTTACTATAAAGTCGCTCTCGATTCATACTAAAGGCAGACATGGTCAGCCGAAAGAACGCCGCCGTCGTCTTCCGACGGCGGGCGGGGCAATACGAGAAGCAATTGACTGGATATCGTGCGTTCATCCCGGCGCCGCTTCCACCCGTGCCAATGGTTCGCGTCGAAGGCGAGCTCCAGGCGTTGTTGTCGAAAGCCGATCTCGCGCTTGGACGCCTCGATGGTTCGATTCAGACGCTGCCCAACCCTGACCTTCTTGTTCTCATGTACGTGCGCAAGGAGGCGGTCCTTTCGAGTCAGATCGAAGGAACGCAGAGCTCTCTGCAGGAT
>DATLVW010000540.1:0-3754 GCA_035577085.1 Thermoanaerobaculia bacterium | reverse complement strand
GCGGCGTGGCCAAACGCGTCATTAACGCGCTCGAAGTGGTCGATGTCGAGCATGAGGACCGAGACCGGGCAGCCGTGACGCAGCGACCGGTTCATCTCGCTGTCGATCTTCTCCATCACATACCAGCGGTTGTAAAGGCCTGTCAGCGAGTCACGCGCCGAGATCTCGGCGAGCGTGCGATTCTTCATGACCAGATCGAGATTGTCGCTCTCCATCTCGGCGAGACGACGTTCCAACTCGCGAACGCGTCCATCGCGCTCGCCGGCGAAGCGCACGACCGAGGCCACTTCACGAACGAGGTCTCGTCCGGAGGTGTTGAAGGCATCGTCGTCTCGCACCGCCAGCGTCGGTGTCAGCACGAACGACTGCGCGCCATCCTCGGACGCGGGATCAACCAGGGAAAGTTCCTTGTGGAGTAACGCAGACAGCGACCGCACGATGCGGCCCGCCGCGTCTTCGGCGAACGAGCTCATCTCACACACTCCCTTGTTTGGATCGCGCGGAGTATGCGTAGGGAGAGCGACCTCCGTCAAGCTCCGATAATGGTGACGACGGAACGACGGAAGTTACCTGTGCTCGATGCGAAAGCGGTTGATACCGGCGCGGATCTCATCGCCGCTCTTGACCCTCGTGTCGTGCGCGGGCAGCGTGTTCAGGAAAGTACCGTTACGGCTGCCGAGGTCGCGTACGTGGATCGACCCATCGGCGTCGGGAGCGACCTCGAAATGGCGCCGCGACAGGAACTCGTCAGGCACGCGAACGTGACCTTCGCGGCCGACAACGAGCCCTGACGGTGGAATCTCGAACTCTTGACCGTTCAATGCTCCATCGATGCAGATCAGGACGGGACGGGTGGCCGGCACCGGCGTTCGCTGCGTGATCTTGTGTCGGAGCTCCGCCTCTTCGATGGGCGCTTCCGCATCCCCGCGAATCGGTTCTACGACAACGCCCTGCTCGCCGGTAGGTTCGATGCTGACGAGCGCGGAGCCCAGACGCAGCAAATGCGTTCCGTCGCTGATCGGGGTCTCCGTGATCCGTTGGCCATCCAGAAACGTCCCCATGTGCGAATCAGCATCCCGAGCGATCAGGTCGTCGCCCTGAAGCGAAATCGAGCAGTGACGGAGCGACAGGTCCGACTCAGCCAGCTCGACGTGACAACCTTTCCGGCCGATCCAGAGTGAGTGATTTCGGATTGTGAAAACCCTGTTGACAGGCTCCTTCGCACCGCGGGCGATGATGCGGATCGATCGTGGCTGTCCGGGCGGCTTTGGGGCCGCGACTGGTGCAACAGGAGTGTCGCCAGACCGCTCCACTCTGTATGGCTCGAGGTCGATCTCCTTGATTTCGCCCGGATTCATCAGGCGCGCCAGCAGCGCCGCCTTGCTACCTGAAATCCACTCACCGCAATGGCACGTGGCGATGGAATTGGGGAGGCGAACGGCGATCACACCCGGGACGTCGTACGCCTGTCCGCATTTCGCGCAGCGGATTAGAGGCATGCGCGGATGATAGCGCAGCGCCATACGCTACACTTCCGCTCATTCGCATGCTCTCCGGCACCACCACAGAAACTCCCAGTCGCCGCCTCGGTCTCCGGCCAAAATTCATTCTCGCGTTCGCGTTGCAGACGCTCGTCAGCGCGATGCTCATCGTCGGCCTCGAGCAATGGCGTGTTCGCACGGTCATCCGCGACGAGTTGGTTGCCGACGCCGATGAGCTGTCGCACACCGTGGCCGTTGCCGCGGCGAATGCAGCGAAAACATCGCGCGTGGAGGATCTTCGCGCGATTACCAGCGACCTCAAATCACGAACCTGGATCGACTACGCCGACTTCGTCACCGCTGATGGGAAGATTCTCGCGTCGCAGGGGACAGCGCCTGATTCGCTCTCCCTCACGCCGGGGCGTTCGCAATTCGTAACCAAAGACGGTGACGCGCTGCACGTCTTTGTGGTCCCGGTCGCCGGCGACACCACTCTTTTCCGGCTGGTCGCGAACGAGCGCGGCGCACTTTCCATCACGCAACAACTCCGCTGGTCGAACCTCGGCGTCGTGCTTCTGGCCCTACTGATCGCCATTGGCCTCGCGCTGCTCTCCTCGCGCTTCATCATTCGCCCCGTCCTCGACCTCGCCGACCACGCGCGCAGCCTGGCCGAGGGAGATCTCACGCAACGCGCCACCGTTCAGTCCAGCGACGAGATCGGCGACCTTGCCGAGGCCTTCAACGCCATGGCTGGCAACCTGGAGAGGACGATCACGAAGCTAGTTCGCTCGCAATCCCAACTCAAGTCCGTCGTCGAGAACGTCGGCATGCAGTCGCGCAATGTGGCGGAGCGCGTGAGCGAGCAGCGGTCGATGATCGACAACAACTACCACTCGATCGATCAGCTCAACAACGGCGTTCGCAAGATCACCGACAACGTCGAGGCGCTGTCCGCCTCCTCAGAAGAAACGTCGTCCTCTATGCTCGAGATGGTGGCTTCGATCGAAGAGGTCAGCCGGCACACCGACACGCTTTTCAACTCGGTCGAGGAGACCGCCTCCGCCACCAGCCAGATGGTCAGTTCGATCAGCGAGGTCGATCAGAACGTCGACTACCTGGCCAACTTCGTGACCGACACCTCATCCTCGATGGTGGAGATGAGCGCATCGATCGCCCAGGTGGAAGCCAACGCGGCCCGGTCGTACGACCTTGCGCTCGCGGTCGCTGACGCTGCCGAATCCGGGATGAAAGCGGTGCGCGAGACGATCGACGGAATGGAGCAGATTCGCCGCTCTGTCGCCGAGTCCAACGCCGTCATCACACGGCTTGGGGATCGGTCGATCGCCATCGGCAAGATTCTCAACGTGATCGAAGACATCGCCGAGCAGACGAATCTTCTCGCGCTGAACGCCGCGATCCTTGCGGCATCGGCCGGCGAACACGGCAAGGGCTTCTCCGTCGTAGCCGCCGAGATTCGCGATCTCTCCGAGCGCACCGCATCCTCGACTCGTGAGATCGCCAATCTCATCCGCTCTGTGCAGGAGGAGGTCGGCAACGCGCTCCGCTCGATGTCTTCAGGCACCAAGCTCGTCGAAGACGGCGTGTCGCTTTCGCACGAGGCAGGGAAGGCGTTGAACAACATTCTCGACTCATCTACGAAAGCGTCGGGCATGGGAAAGGAGATCGCCGCTGGAACGCGCGAGCAGACGGCAGGAAGCGAGAACATCACGCGGGCCATCGACCGGTTGCAGGAGCTTCTCAGCCAGATCAACGGCGCCACGACCCAACAGGCGCAGGGCTCGGACCACATCATGAACGCCGTCGAGTCGATGCGCGAGGTGACCAAGTACGTGCGCCAGGCTATGACCGAACAGCGCTCCGGCTCGTCGATGATCTCCGCCTCAGCCGAGAAGATGATCGACATGATTCACGAGATCTTCCAGGTAGCCACCAATCAGGCTGCCGAGAGCGAGAAGATCGTCGCCACGATGGAGCAGGTACGCGCGCTCGCGGAAGGCAGCGGGAGCTACGCCGCCGAGATGGGTGAATCGCTCACGCTTCTCTCTGACGCCATCCGCGGACTGGACGAAGAGATCCGCCGCTTTCGCGTGCGGGGCTGATCGTTCTTCCGGTCAGCGCGTCTCGACCGCCTCGCGCAGTTTCTCCGCCTGGAAGTGGCCGAGGAGTGGCTCGAGGAGAACGTCGAGATTTCCGTTCATGATGTCGGGTAGGTTGTGGACGGTGAGACCGATGCGGTGATCGGTGACGCGGTC
>DATLVW010000539.1:0-4086 GCA_035577085.1 Thermoanaerobaculia bacterium | reverse complement strand
CTCCCCACACCCCCACCAACTGTTATCTGTTACTCTCGCCATGCACGGTGACACGCCTCCTCCCGCTCTTCCTCGCACTCGTCATCGTCTCCCCGCTGGGCGCGCAGACGGAGCAGCCTCTTCGCATCGGAACGATCACCGTCCGTCCGCTCGACGTCTACTCGCCCGATGAAGCGGTCCACGGGCACCTCTACCGGCTTGCCGACCAGCTCCACATCGAGACACGCAAGTCCGTCATCGAGAAGTTCCTCCTCTTTCACGAAGGCGACGTCTACAGCGCGGAACGGCTTGCCGAGACCGAGCGCAATCTCCGAGCCCTGCAGTTCCTGAAGTCGGCCTCCGTCGAAGCCTCCGCTCCGCATGATGGCGTCGTCGACGTCGTCGTCACGACGCAGGACTCCTGGTCCATCGCGCCGGAGACGCAGGCGGGCAGCAAAGGCGGCAAGAGCACCGTCGGCGCAACGCTGTCGGAGACCAACCTCCTCGGGCTCGGCAAGGATCTGGAGCTGGGATGGAACCGCGGCGTGGACAGGACACGCGTCGGGGTGACCTACAACGACCCGGCGTTCTTCGCGCCCTATTGGAAAGGCGCGTTTGCGTATTCGACGAACTCCGACGGCTATGACCACAACCTGGCCATCGTCCGTCCTTTCTATTCGTTCGCGACCCCATGGTCGACCGAGCTTTCGTTCTCCGGCTTCCGGCAGTTCGATCACCTCTACGCCAATGGCCTCGAGAGCGAGCGCTTCCAGCAGAAGCATCGCGAGATCGTGGCCAGCTACGGCGTGGCGCTCGATCCGAATGACAACCAGGCCCATCGCATCGTGGCTGGCTTCCATGCCATCGACGACTCGTTCACGATCATGAAGCACAGCAGTGCGCTTGCCCTTCCCTCAGGCCGCGAGTTTCGCTATCTGTTCGTCCGCTACGAGAGCACCGCCAACGATTTCGTGAAGCTGAATTTCGTGAACAAGGATGTCCGCTACGAGGACTTCAACCTCGGGCGACAGTACTCGATCGAGGCCGCCGTCTCGCCGCGCAACCTCGGAGCCGACCACACCTCATCGTTCGCGCGCGTGGCCGGAGCCGATGGCAAGTGGCTCGGGAACGGCTTCGTCATGCCGGCGTTCGCGGTCTCGTCACGTCTCGACGGTGGTTTGCAGAACAGCATCGCAACGTCTTCCCTGCTGTTTGTGCGGCGCGGAGGGCGGGCCTCCTATCCGACGACATTCCTCAGCCGCGTTGTCTTCAATAGCGGGTGGAGGATGGACGCCGAGGATCAGTTTTTCGCGGATGGGTTAACGGGGCTGCGGGGATATCGTGCCCATGCCTTCGCCGGAACGCGCTCGCTCGTGATCAACGTCGAAGAGCGTCTCTACCTCGGCCGCGAGATTCTCCAACTGGCCTCGCCCGGAATCGTAGCCTTCATGGATGCCGGCAACGCCACGACAGGAGGGGTCACGCGGCTGATGAACCTCAAGAGCGACATCGGCATCGGCCTCCGCCTCGGCCTCCCTCGCACGCCAAAGAACCTTCTGCGCGTCGACCTGGCCTACGCGCTGAACCGCGATCCACTCGGTCGGAAGGGATGGCTGGTGGCGTTCTCGAGCGGGCAGGCGTTTTAGGTCAGAGATCAGCGATCAGAGATCGGAGGCAAGTGCCGGTGACAAAGAATGGAGAAAAGAGACGAATCGATTATCCTGGTCTCTGATCTCTGGTTCCCCCTTGTCTCTGATCAGTGGTCCACCTGCGAGACGCATTCAGGTGACGAAAGGTCGCCAGAAGGTCGCTCGTCGGGCCGTTGCCAGAGAATTCGCGATTCCAGCTGCGGCACCTCACGAAAGAGCGAGGCCAGTACGTGTTTGTCCGGAATCACGTTGGGCGTCTCCACCGTCAACTCGCTCGAGTCATAGCCCCAATAAATGACGATGTATTCGTCGGAATCCAGTCTGATGAGCGCACCTTTCGACGGCTCGGGTGTAGCCCACGGATCAGTGATTTCCTCAAACACTACCGGAAACCACTCGGCGAGCTCCGACTCCGACAAGCGAGCCGTTAGCATCGGATTGGCCGCGTGTTGCAGTTCTTCTGGTCTGGCGCCGCGCATGCTTACTCCAAATCTCTTCTCATCGTAACAACAACGGGGACCTCCGCCCTGACCGCACTCGGGCGAGGACGCCCGAGTGCCCGCGGTCGAGACGACCGCACTCCTTACGACGCACGTTGTCTGGCAGCACAGAGGAGTGCGGTCGTCTCGACCGCGGGCATTGAGGCGTCCCGCCTCGATGGTTGGATTCGGCCTGATCGCTCCAATGGTTTGAAGAGGGTCCAGATCTGAAAACAAGCCTAACGCCGCGCTACGAAGCTCTCCGCAGCTCCGTAATCCGCGAGCGAAGCTGCTCGGTGACCGCTAATCCGCGAAGGAGGGAGGCGGTCTTCTCGAACTCCGAGACCATCGCGTCGACTGCGTGCTCTCCGTCGCCGCTCATGATGCCGTCGAGGGCGCGGAGAAAGTGCTTCTCGATCGTTTTGTGGGCGGAGTTGCCGATGAACTCCTCGGCGATCGATCGGATGCGCGCGGCCAGGTCGACTAGCTCGCCACTCTCTGCATCGTGCTCGAATTCAGGTTTTTTTTTTAGCGCGACCAGCTCGCCGGTGATCATTCCGTAGAGGATCTTGGCAACCTCGAACGATGAAATGTTCAGCACCTTGCCTATGTCGGCGATCGACCGTTGCCCGTCGATCCTCGTGATGAGCAGCCATTCCTGCGGATTCAGGGTGATCTGCTCGTGCCGCGATTCGCGCACTTGCAGCTCGGGGACGTAGTCGATCGAAGGCACCTTCTTCGAAAGGACGCGCCACTCATCGAGCCGGCGGGCCGCTTCCATCAGCAGGTTCGTGTTCGATTTCGTGATCGTCTGGCGGTCCGGCTCTTCGTTCGGGCTGAACTGAAAGTCGCCCTGATTCCAGATCGCCAGCGCATAAATCGCTTCCTCGCCGACGAGCTCCCCCACCGTGGCGTGCACCATCTGACCGTTCTTCAGATAGATGTAGCCGCGGTCGTGGTCGCGCGAAAGCGTGAACTTCCCCGTCTTGCCGGATACGCTGACCAACTGGATGATGTCGGGCAGCGGAAGCTCTTTCAGCGATCCCTGGAAGGCCATTTTAGTGATTTCGATTATGTGGAGCCGCGGCTTTGAAGCGTAACCCACGGTTGGAATGAGGTCAAGGAATCGTAACGATCTCGTGATTTTCTATCGCGCTCAACGCCCACACACCGAACGCAAGACCAGCCAGAAGACCGGTTTCGATGCGTAGCGGATTGCTGCTGAGCCGCAAATGCACGAGCTGGGTGAGGCCATCGATGGCCATCGGCAGCACGGCTCCGTAGAGGATGTACCGCGCGGTTTGCTCCTTCATGCGAGGGAGTATCCGAAAGAGAAGAGCAGAGAGAGCGAGTCCGACATAGATCGCCGTACAGCGGGCGCAGATCGGCATCGGCGTGTTCCAGAGATAGAGACAACGCTCCGGGATGCCGTGGCAGAAAAGGCGGAAGAGAAGGCGCCACCGCATCGACGCGCCGTTGGCGATGGCAGCCGTGCAGGCGATCGACGCCGCAAGGATGGCCCCGGAGATGGCAACCAGCGTTGCCGCGACGATTTTCGTGTCGCGCTTCACCGGCGCGCAGGAGCCAGCCGCCAGACTTGTCCAAACGAGTAGGCGGCCACGACAAGCGACCAGAACGAGGTGAGGAAGATCCCTACGCAGAGCAGGATCATCCCGAACGGAACGATCATCCGGACGACGAGCCAGACCACGAAGGCCAGGAGGTAGTTGCCGATGTTGGCCTTGATGAACGCGGCAATTTGCGCGAACTCGAATGCGGCGCCGAAACGGCGCTCGACGGCGGCGAACATGAGAGCGGCCGGCAGCCAGAGAGCCATCGCCAGCCCGAGGGGGAAGATGATGCACCAGACGCAGGCAGCCATTCCGCCGCCGATATTGCGCATCGCGTCGTTGTCAGCGGCCTCTGCGACGATCGACGGAACGATGAAGATGAACATCAGCACGATGAACGGCAGCATG
>DATLVW010000538.1:0-2051 GCA_035577085.1 Thermoanaerobaculia bacterium | reverse complement strand
CATCTACGACGTCGCCGCTGGCACTTCGCGGAAAGTGAGCGATCTGGCCGGTGGCGCAGGAAGCGTGAAGTGGCTACCGGATGGGTCGGGGCTCCTCGTCGTTTCCGATATCTACCCCGATTGCGGCGTCGATCCTGCCTGCATCAAGGACAAGACCACCGCCGAGGCAGCCGCGACGACGAAAGCGCACGTGATGACGGGTCTCCTCTATCGCCACTGGAAAGCCTGGCAGGAGCCAACGCGCACACACATCGTCTACGTCCCCCTTGGTGGCGGCGCACCACGCGACCTCACGCCCGGCGCGTTCGACGCGCCACCGTTCTCTCTCGGAGGCGGCGACGAATTCGACGTGTCACCTGACGGCAAAGAGCTCGTCTACGCCCGCGACACCTCCGACCATCCGGAGCTCTCTACGAACTCCGACCTCTTCATCGTCCCGATCGCCGGCGGAACGGCGAAACGAATCACGACCCGCGCCGGTGCCGACACGTCGCCGAGCTACTCGCACGACGGCCGCTGGATCGCCTACCGCTCGCAGGCGCGTGCCGGCTACGAATCCGACCTTTGGGAGCTTTGGCTCTACGACCGGCAGTCCGGAACTGCACATCGCGTGGGCGCCGACTTCGACGATTGGATCGAGTCCGTCACCTGGTCGCCTGACTCGAAATCGATGTTCGTCATCGCTCCGCAGCACGGCCGCGATGTGTTGTTCGAGGTGACGCTCGACGGCAAGTTCTCGCCAATCGACGGCTACGGATCGACGAGTGCCGTGGCCATTGCGAAGGGCGGCCAGACGCTCTACTGCTCGCGCTCCGGCCTTGGTGGCCCGACCGAAATCTACGCCGTCAACAAACGCACGAGTGCCGTGCAACGTTTGACGCACGAAAACGATGCGCTGCTCACCAGTTATCGGATCGGCATGTATCACGATGTCAACTGGACCGGCGCCGACAACGCCCGCATCCAGGGTTTTCTCATGACGCCTCCCGGCTTCGACCAGACGAAAAAGCATCCGGCCATCGTGTTGATCCACGGCGGGCCGCAGGGCGCATGGAGCGATTCCTGGTCGTATCGCTGGAACCCCGAGATGTTCGCGGCGCGCGGATACGTCGTGTTCATGCCCAACCCGCGCGGCTCCAGCGGCTTCGGACAGAAGTTCGTCGAAGAGATCTCAGGTGACTGGGGCGGCAAGGCCTACATAGACATCATGAACGGCGTCGATATGCTGGCGGCGCTGCCGTACGTCGACGGAACACGCATCGGAGCGGCGGGCGGCTCCTACGGCGGTTACATGATCGACTGGATCCTCGGCCACACCGACCGCTTCAAAGCGCTCGTCTCGCACGCCGGCGTTTACGATCTGAAGTCGGAGTATGGAGTAACCGAGGAGCTGTGGTTTCCGGAGTGGGAATTCAAGGGCAATCCGTGGGACAACCCCGAGCTGTACCAGCGCTGGTCGCCCGACAACTTCGTGAAGAACTTCAAGACGCCGACGCTGGTCACGCACGGCGAGCTCGATTTCCGGGTGCCGATCAATCAAGGACTGGAGCTGTTCACAGCCCTGCAGCGGCGCGGCGTTCCATCGAAAATGGTCGATTTCCCCGACGAAGGGCACTGGGTGCTGAAGCCGCAGAACTCGAAGCTCTGGTACCAGACCGTGGGTGATTGGTTCGATCAGTGGCTGAAGTGAAGCAGTGATCAGGTAAAGCAGAGATCAGTGGTCAGTAGATTCATAGTCCGTCGATTAGATGTCAGTCGGTTTGTGGTCAGTGGTCAGGCACTTTTTTTGCTCATCACTGACCGCTCATCGACTGATCGACTATCGGTTGATTCCTACAGGGGGACCCCACCGGTAAACGCTTCGACGCATGCCGCGTCGATTATCGAATAGGAGGAGAAACCCATGAAGCTGCATCGTCTCGTGATCGCCCTTCTTATCGTCACCGCTATCGCCTCGGGATTCGTCGCAGGTCGCGCCATCGCCGACCAACCCCACATGCAGTCAGCGCTCGAACATCTGCGTCTGGCCAAAGGGGAATTGGAACTGGCCG
>DATLVW010000537.1:0-4381 GCA_035577085.1 Thermoanaerobaculia bacterium | reverse complement strand
CGGTGGCTTCGAGGTCGGCGAGATCGTGGGTGACGAACTCGCGAAGGATGCGCTTCGTCGCGGTCTGCTCGATGGCGCGCATCGTCGGATTGAACGGAGGGACATCGCGGGCCATCGCGGTGAAGGCGTCGTCGACGAGCGCGTCGATTCGCGCGGCAACGCTGCTGTCGAGCTGCGGCAGTGCCGCGGCGAGGCGCGCAAAATCGTCCTCGCTCAGCCCGCGATAGAACTGCTCGAGGATGCCGTGATCGAGCTTCCCTTTGTCGCGCGCATTCATCTGCAGTTCGTGCTCGGGATCGTCGATGTCGCGGACGCCGAGGATGTGCTTGAAGAAGAACTTCTGCGGACATTCCCCGAAGTCTTCGAGATGCGTGGGGGAGACCGAGGTGATCGCGCTTGCCAGCCTGGCGCGCAGCGCCAAATCGTCGTTCTCTGCGAAAAGGTACCCATCGAACGTCGACCGCGTCCCCGACTTCGCCAGCAGTTGCAATTGACGAACACTTGCGCGCCGGAACGCCGGCGTCCCGCCGGCTGGCCCGGCGGCGTCCCGCCGCCGCACGAACGCCGAACCAAGGTTCTTCAGCAACTCCCCCCGCCGCTCCGGCTGCCGCGCAATCACAAAACTCTTCAGCAGCGGCGACGGCCGCAACACCTTCGCGAATCCATCGCCCCCGGCAAACGAAAAATGAATCGTCTTCGCCCCGTCGAGCAGAAGCTGAAACAGCATCCGCTCTTCATCGCGCCCATCGCCGATGCCGCGAACGCCCATCGCGCGCCGATCGTGATCGGGCAGCAGCGGATCGTCGACGCGCCGCTGCGGGAAGAGATCGTCCTGCATGCGGATCGCGAAGAGATGCTCGAACGAGCGTCCACGAAAGCGCATGACGTCGGAACAGAAGATTGTGGGGAGTGGGGAGTGGGGGGTGGGTGCGTCCAAGGATTCTTGCGCGAATGCGTCGAGAATTGCAGTGGCATCGAACGACACGTTCCACTTCGCTGTGCGCCGGAACGTCGCGGCGATTTCGTCGATCGCCTCCGCGGCGGCCAGGTCGAGCTCGGTCTCGATACGAAAGCGCGCGATCGCCGTCGCCAGGAAATCGGCGGCTTCGCTCCCGCTCATCGTTGCATTCGGCGTGATCCCCTCCACCTCGGCGACCACAGCCACATAACTGTCGATCGCTGCATTGCGGGCCAGCGGCTTCAACTCTTCGCTCGTGCCTCCGGCAATGCGGGCTTTGCGCGTTGCGAGATCGAGGGCATCGATGTCGACCGCGACCTTCGGCTCGAACCCATCGCGTAGCAGCTCGATGACCTCGCCGCGCGCGAAGTTGCTTTCGCGCAAACGCAGAAGATTGGCGATGCCGCGCCCGAGGCGATGCGCCGCGAGCGGCGTCTTGTCCGGAGCGCTCGGCGCGAAGCCTTCTTCGCCCGCGAAGCGGTTGAGCAGTGCGATGTCGTAGGGATCGAGCGTACGCGCGACGATGCCGATCGCCGCTGCCGGCACGCCGTCGCGCAGCAGCTTTCCCGCGGCGCGGCAGGTCTCGCGGAGCTCGATCGTGCGCGTGTCGAATTGCTGGACCGACCATTGCGGAAGGGGCGTGTCGTGGTCTCGCGGTGGCGCGGCTTCGAAACGGTCGATGAAGGCATCGGCGAAGCGGTAGGCCTCGCCGCCGGCGGCCGGGATGTAGATTGCTTCGAGCTTGCCGATACTACGCAGCGCCTCGATCACGTTTCGCTGCGCGCCGGTCATATCGTAGAAGCCGGCTACGATCTGCGTCTCAATCGGGATCTTTCCCGCCGCGATGATGGCCGCTGCGCGCGCGAGCAAGTCCGCGGGATCGATGGCGCCGAGTTGCATGATGAGCCGCTCGTACTCGCGCCAGGCGCGGACGAGCAGGCGCGATCGCGCAGGATTGCGCACAGCCCGCGTCGCTCGCAGCCGCCGTTCGAATTCCGCCAGCGTGATGCCGCTGTCGCGGACGTCGCGCCACGACCGCTCGATCATCGCTGCGATGCCGCGGCTCTCCATCATCGGATCGTCGATGCGCTGGACCGCGGTGCGCATTGCCAGCCGCCGCTCGGCCTCGCTGGCGACGCGCGGAAGCTCGCCGGACGCGTTGACGATTCGTGTGGCGAACGTCTCGATCGTTTCGATGCGCAGTCCTGCGATGCCGTTCGGGCTTCGCCGCAGGAGCTCGCGTGCGATGGCATCCTTGACGCCGCCGGAGGCGGCTAGGACCTCGACCTTCGGGCTCTCCGTCAGTCGTTCCGCGACGGCTTCCGCGATGGCGCGATAAGGTGCGAAGCGAAGGAGGGCCTCGTTGGCTGTCATCCCGAGGCGCCGGTCCTTTTCTGATGATCGAGTTGTGAAGCCCTTCCGGTGTGACATGACATGGGCCTGGTACCAGGTCCATCCTGAAAACGTGGGTCGTCTCGGCTCCCACAGATCGCGTTCACCCGCGCGTACTTCAGCGGCAACTGGCGGTTGCAAGCGTGACCAGACGCCAGATCCGTAGCCCCCGGCTTCAGCCGGGGGTCTCGAGGGCCATACCAATTTGCGAAGCCCGCTTCAGCGGGCGACAGAGAATGGTGGCGGCACAGCGTTTTCGTGCAGCCGGAATTCTCTCGCCCGCTAAAGCAGGCCTCGGAGATTGGACCGCCGCCGGAGCCCCCCTGCCTCAGGCCGGGGATCGCAAGGCCAATTCTCTGTCGCCCGCTGAAGCGGGCTTCGCAAAATTGGTGGACCCGGCCAGACCCCCGGCTGAAGCCGGGGGCTACGGATCTAACGTTCATGTCCAGCTGTATGCGTCGGCAGCCTCTGCTCCCCCAGATCGCGTGCACCCGTGTGTACTTCAGCGGCAACTGGCGGTTGCAAGCGTGAGACACCAGATCCGTAGCCCCCGGCTTCAGCCGGGGGTCTCGAGGGCCATACCAATTTGCGAAGCCCGCTTCAGCGGGCGACAGAGAATGGCGACACAGCGTTTTCGTGCAGCCGGTCTTCTCTCGCCCGCTAAAGCAGGCCTCGGAGATTGGACCGCCGCCCGAGCCCCCCTTCGCCAGCCTGGGGATCGCAAGGCCAATTCCCACGCGCCATCGTGTCATCGAACGATTATCCCTCACCGAATCGAACAGACCTCTCGCAACAGGCTCTGGAATTTCGGCCTGCGGTCGTGCCGTTTTGCCGTCCACTTGGTTTGCCTAACAGGGGAGAGTAGAAGCGTATGTTTCGAATCTCCGATCAGGCAGCATCGAAAAAAGGAGATTCATTTTGAAACAGACCGGAACAGTGAAGTGGTTCAACGACGCGAAGGGCTTTGGATTCATCACCTCGGAGAAGGGCGAAGACGTGTTCGTTCATTTCTCCGCAATTCAGGGCAACGGCTTCCGCTCGCTCGCCGAGGGCGCGCAGGTCGAGTTCGAAGTCACGCAGGGCCCCAAGGGCCTGCAGGCTCAGAACGTCTTCGTCGTCTAAAACGACACGACGGCATCACGATGAAAGGGCAGCCTGAACGGGCTGCCCTTTTTGCGTGTGGAACAGAGATAGGAGATCAGAGACAAGAGATCAGAGACCCAGAGACCAGAGATCAGGGAACGGAACACACCAAGCACAGCCTGATCTCTGGTCTCTGATCTCCGCCGGAAAGAGATCAGGGAACAGAAAAACACACCGGCCACCGCCTGATCTCTGATCTCTTGTCTCTGATTTTGTCTCTGATCTCTGAATCCCTCACTCCCCCTCGTTCGGGTCCACCACTGCCGCCGCCGTCAGCTCCGCGGACGCCGCCGCGTACTCCGGCAGGTCGCCTGGTGTTGCTTTGACGTACTTTGCGACGATGTCTTTCGTGCCGAAGACGCCTAGCTTCTCCATCAGGAACTCGAACTTCTCCTCGAGCTCTTTGATGATCGGGTCCTTGGCGCTCGCGTCCATCTCCCACATGCGGCGCTTGAATGGTCCGAGCGCCTTCTTACGTGTCGTGTAGACGAACTGCTCGTCGGTCTGCTCGGGCTTCCGCTCGTCGAGACAATGCTCGAAACAGAAGTCGCGGATGCCGTCTTTGATCTCCTGCGGCATCGTCGGCGCGTCGAGGATCATGTTCTGAAAGCCGGTGGCGAGGTGGATCTCGACCGCTTCGGATTCGGGGAAGTGGTTGAACACCGACTCCGGCAAGGTCGACGCGCCATGTTGAACGGCTCCGGCCATGCCGTACTCCTCGCGGCAGATGTGGGTCGTTTCGCGAAGGACTTCGAAGTCGATCTTCGCTTGCGCGATCGAGCCGTCGGGGAGTGGAACACCGCCGTGCGATGTGCCGGTCTGCACGGAGATCTTGCTAATGCCGGTGACCCCGCCGAGGAGTCGCTTCAGTCCGTCGGCGTAGGCACG
>DATLVW010000536.1:0-8282 GCA_035577085.1 Thermoanaerobaculia bacterium | reverse complement strand
CCACGCTTCGTGCCCGTGAGCGCACGATTTCCATCGCCCGCATCGTTTTCTTCGCGATCGCGGTAATCATCGCCATTGCTCATTTCAGCGGTTGGATTGCCATTCCAATCGTTGGTTTCATCGCGTTGATGGTTGCGCACGACCGGACGATCACGCGCCGCCGACGATCCGAGGCCGCGGCGCGATTCTGCGAGCGGGGAATCGAAAGGCTGACCGGCCAATGGCAGGGGAAGGGAGTTTCCGGCACAGGCTACGCCGACGAGCATCATCCCTTCGCCGCGGATCTCGATCTCTTCGGAAAGGGCTCACTGTTCGAATGGCTGTGCATTGCTGCCACGAGCGCGGGAAGAACGACGCTCGCGAACTGGCTGCTGCACCCCGGCCAGGTAAGGGGTGCCGAGGTTGACGAACGGCAGAAAGCGGTCGAAGAGTTGCGCGGCCTCATTGAGCTTCGCGAGGAGATCGCCATCGCCGCAGCCGAAGTCGCGCACGATGTGGAAGAAGCGAAGCTCGACGAATGGTCGCGCGCGGAAACGCTGCTGGCGGGGCGCGGAGAACGGATCGCCGCAATCGTCATCACTGCGTTGACCACGGCCGCCCTCATCCTTGGCGTTCCGTCGCTCGTCACGCGTTTCGTCAACGTCACCAACCCCGGCGCCATGCCACAGATCTCGCTGCTCTGGTCGCTCCCGTTGCTGGTGATGAGCGTGGTCGTCTCTCTCTTTGCGCGAAGGATGTCCGCGCGCGTTGTGCAGGTTGTCGGCGCGGTGGAGCGTCGCGAGCCGGCGCTGGCGCTGCTGGCCGGTTTGCTTGCGGTGCTGGAGCGGCAGACGTTCACTTCGTCGCGCCTGGTTGCGTTGCGCGGACGCCTCGAACGCAACGGCGTCATCGCATCGGGCCAGATCGAGCGGCTGCGCAAGCTCGTGGCGCTTCTCGACGCCAGGCGCAATCAGTTTTTCGCGCCACTGGCTCTGCTGCTGCTTTGGTCGACGCACGTCGCCTTCGCTATCGAGCGCTGGCGGGTCGAGTCGGGGGCCGAGATCGTGGGTTGGATCGCAACGATTGCTGAGATGGAGGCGCTGCTCTCGTTGGCATCGTTCGCATTCGAGCATCCAAGCTTCGTGATGCCGGAGATCGTCGAAGGCGACGCTCTCTTCGACGGCGATGCGGTCGGCCACCCGCTCATCCCCGACGACCGCCGCGTCGCCAACGACTTGAGCATCGGCGGCGAGCTGCGCCTCCTCATCGTCAGCGGCTCGAACATGTCCGGCAAGAGCACGCTGCTGCGCGCGATCGGCGTGAACACGCTCCTCGCTCTCGCCGGTGCGCCGGTGTGTGCCACGCGCCTGCGCGTGAGCCCGATGGCCGTAGGCGCATCGATCAGCCTGAACGACTCATTGCAGGAAGGAGCATCGCGCTTCTACGCGGAGATCCTGCGCATTCGCGACATTCTGCGCATGACGCCTCCGCTCCTTTTCCTCCTCGACGAAGTCCTCGGCGGCACGAACTCCCACGACCGCCGCATCGGCGCCGCAGCGATCGTTCGCAGTCTGGCCGCCCGAGGCGCCATCGGGCTGGCCACGACGCACGACCTGGCACTGGCCCAGATCGCCGACGAGCTCGCGCCGCGAGCGGCCAACGTCCACTTCGAGGACCACATCGAAGACGGCCGCGTGATTTTCGATTACAAGAAGCGCCCCGGCGTCGTGACGAAAAGCAACGCGCTGGAGCTGATGAGGGCAGTGGGGATCGAGGTGTGAAGGAGCGACGATCGAGATTAGCGAGTGGAGTCGCCGAGTTTTGAATCGATTGCGGGCTCCATTTATCTGTCAGTCTGCTTTACTTCACGCAAACAAAAGATCTCGACAAATTTTGCGACCTCCGCCCTGACCGCATTCGGGCGAGGACGCCCGACTGCCCGCGGTCGAGACGACCGCACTCCCTACGATGAGCGTGCCTCCCTGAGGAGTGCGGTCGTCTCGACCGCGGCCATCGAGGCGTCCCGCCTCGATGGTTGGATACGGGCCGATAGCTCCGATCATTTGATCTAGAAACAAGACACGCGCCTCATTCCTTATACTTACCCGCACTCCATGCCAACACGTCGCATTCTCGGCCTGATCCTCGTGCTGCTGGCCTTTGCCTCCTGCTACGACCGGCAGGAAGTGGATCAGCTTGGTGCGGCGCGGCGGCGGATCAAACCTGCGCCATGTGGCGGGAGTCCGGCGGTGGCGGGTGTGGCGGGCGTCAACCCAGACGATTCTCATCAGGTTTACCTCGGCGATTGGATCGTCGTATCGGTCTGTAATCTCGATGTACTTGTTCACGATGCGGAGGCGCAGCAGCAGCCGATTACGCTTTTCATCGAGGGGCTCGACAGCGGTGTTGAACCCTCGGGGATGGATCTCGAGAGCGGGACGCTGACGTTCATCCTCGATCGGACGGAGAAGAACAAAGGGATCTGGCAGCAGTTTCTTTACGACCCGCTTTTCGATCCGTACGCGTCGATGCGCGTGAGTGTCGGCATTCACGGCGACCGGCCGCTGCGGCGTGCGGATGGCGCGAACATGACGTTGAAGCTCAAGAAGCTCTACGTCGACAATACGATCCGGGTCTTTCTGGCTCTCCTCGCAGCGGTCGCGATTGCGCTGGTTGTTCTTGCGCGCCGTACCGACATGTTGCGCGATGGTCCGCCGATCGATGGTGCACGGCAACCGTACAGCCTGGCGCGTGTGCAGATGGCGTGGTGGTTCTTCCTCCTCGTCGTCGGCTACGTCTTCATCTGGATCGTGACCGGCGAGCGCGACTCGATCGCCCCCTCGCTCCTCGGGCTCGTCGGGATCAGCGCGGCCACGGCACTGGCCGCGGTCGCGGTAACGGTCGCGGGCCGCCGAACGGCCACGACGAAGGGCTTCTGGCGCGATCTCGTCACCGGCGACACCGGCGTCGTCGCGTTCGATCGTCTTCAGGTCGTCGTCTGGACGCTCGTCCTCGGCGGGATCTTCCTGACCGCCGTGTTATGGGATCTGACGATGCCCGAGTTCAGCGCCACGATGCTGGCACTGATGGGAATCAGTTCGGGGACGTATATCGGATTCAAGCTGCCGATGAAGAGCGAGCCGCCAAGCGCGCCCTCCGATTCCCCAGCTCCGTGATTCAGCGGTCGGCGGCGACCCTCACGCCGCCGCCGCGGTCACCGTTCCGATCGCCCGCAGAAGCTCGCTGAGTTGGTAAGGCTTCATCAGCGAGAGGATGCGCGTTTTTTCGCTGGAGAGGTCCAGCTCCACATGGCCGGTAGACAGGACGATGGGCAGGTTCTCGTGATCGGCGCGCAGAAGAGGAACGAGATCGACTCCGTTGCCGTCGGGAAGGTTCACATCGATGATGGCGACCTGGGGACGCGTTCTTCGCGCGGCCGCGCAGGCATCTCCCGCCACGCGCACCCAGGTCGCTTCGTATCCGTTCGAGTTGAGGAGCTGTTCCAATCCTGCCCCCACGGAGAGATCGTCTTCGACGAGCAGGACTCGCGTCACTCCGGGCGTGCCGAGGGAGAGAAGCGGCATCGACCGAATCGGTTCTGCCGCGGCCGGCACGATCAGATGAAAGGAGGAACCGCCTTCGGTGCGATTCTCCGCGGTGAGCGTGCCTCCCTGTCCTTCCATGAGGCGTCTCGCGATCGCGAGACCGAGGCCGGTGCCGTTGCGCTTCGTCGTGAAGAGCGGCTCAAAGATCCGGTCGAGCGCATGCGGTGGAATCCCGGGGCCATCGTCGCAGACAGAAATGCGAACGAAGTTACCCTCGGGATCGCGCGTCGACGACGTGATGCGTGCGACAGCAATATGAATCGTGCCGTTGCCGGCGATGGCGTCACGGGCGTTGAAGACAAGGTTGGTGACTACCTGGTCGAGATGTTCGCGGTCGCCGCAGATGTGCTGCACGGCCGGATCGATCGAACTGCTCAGTGCGATCGAAGAGGGAAGCGCTGCTACGAGTTGGCCGAGTAGGTTTGGCAGCCAGACCGAGGCGTCGATGGAGAAGAGTTGGGGCTCTTTCGGATTGGCAAAACGGAGGATCTCCTGTGATGCGCGTTTGCCGCGGCCGACGGCGCGGGTGATATGGGCGAGCGCCTCCTGGACGGCGGGAGTGGTCGACTCGTTCCGTCCGATGACTTCGACGAACGGCTGGATTCCCATCAGCACGTTGTTGAATTCGTGCGCCAGCGATGCTGCTACCTGGCCCAGGCTGCTCATCCGCTTTGCTTCTTCCAGCTTGCGGGCGATGTTTCTGTGCTCCGTGACGTCGCGCGCCATGCAGATCGTGCCGGCGACTTCGCCATCGACGTAGCGGGGTTGCCACGACACCTCAACGGTGACCACGGCTCCGGAGCGCGAAGGGAGGTCGTACTCGTGGATGATTCTCTCGTTGCCGCCGAGTGCCAGCGCGAAGTGCTCGGTGGCCGCGGGCACGGAATGCGGCATGAAGAGCTCCGCGAATGGGCGGCCGATCCACTCTTCGACACGATAGCCGGTACTCCGCTCGAAACTACGGTTCAGTGAGACGAACCGGCCCTGGAGATCGACTGTATAGAGGATGTCGTTGACATCTTCGACGAGCTCGCGATAACGCTGCTCGGAAGCTTCGACGGCCTGGTGGGCCAGCACTTTTTCCGTGATGTCGCGCGCGATGACCTGCACGGCATCACGGCGTCCGTAACGGAGCGGCAGCGCCGCGACTTCGACATCCAAAGGCGAGCCATCGGCGCGCAGGAACCTTTCGCGAACGTAGGGCACGCTTTCGCCGGTGCGAAGGCGTCCCAGGCGTTCGTGCACGCCTTCATGGGATGTGGGGTCTACGAACGTGAAGACGTTCCGGCCGACGACATCGGCCTCGCTCTCTGCACCGAGGAGGTGGACGAAAGCCTGATTGACATAGACGTAGGTCTCGTCGACATGGACGCCGATGCAATCGGGCGACAGCTCGACCATGCGGCGAAAGTTCTCGCGGTTTTCCCGCGACGCCGCTTCGGCCTCGCGCTCGCGCGTAATGTCGACCATGACGCCGAACAGCTCGACCGGCATCCCGTCCTCGCAGTGAACGTTGACGTAGTCGCGAAGCCAGACCGTGCGGCCGTCGGCGGCGATGATGCGGTAGACGAGCTCGTGATCGCGGGCAGCCAGCGTCTCGTTGTGGCAGATCATCGCCACGTGCCGGTCGTCAGGGTGCAGATGCTCGATCCAGAACCCGGGCTCATCCAGCCAGCGCTCGACGGGATAGCCGAG
Source organism: Thermoanaerobaculia bacterium (assembly GCA_035577085.1). Lineage (GTDB taxonomy): Bacteria > Acidobacteriota > Thermoanaerobaculia > Gp7-AA8 > Gp7-AA8 > JADGNZ01. The sequence goes on along the minus strand of DATLVW010000536.1, from coordinate 3,003 downwards.
GAGCGTTTCCGCCGCCGGGTTGACGTAGGTGAAGCGAAACGTTTGCGCGTCTGCCGACCATGCAATCGCAGGCATAGCATCGAGCAGGCGGGACCGGCGTTGACTCTGACTATCGAGAGAAAGGACCATTTGAACTCCCCGTGAATTGTGTAGTGACTGCAAATAATAAGAATGTCCTCAGCTCTATTCCATATGGCAGCGACCTCGGCTGAAGATATTAATAATTTAGTCGTGAAGATGGAAATAACTATCTGTCGGGATCACTTACGCAGCTCGCCCGGCGACTGGACGCCGGATCAAGAATGGGGAACAGGAGCCCGAACATGCCATACGTTGCTTTGGAGTGGGACCACAAGATCGGACGGCCGGTCATTCAATGGCTGGTGGTGAAGTGTCAGAGTGTCGGAGAGAAGTTCGGAGGGCCGCAGGCCCTTCCGCCGCGCCGCGATGTGGCGTACTTCGTCGATGAGCAGACTGCCGAGCGCGACGCCAAGGCGTTCGCCGCATACAAGACCCGGATCGACGATGGCGGAACAGACTCCGATCAGAAGCTTGGAAAATCCGAGGCGTACAGCAAGAAGCACGCTGCCTTCGGGTGGGATCACAACATCTTCAACCCGCTCGTGCAGTGGGCGGTGCTGGAGTGGAACGGCGAGAATCCCGAGGGCGAGAGTTTCCGCAACGACGTCGCCTATTTCCTCGACCCGGAGACGGGAGAGGCCGACGCGAGAGCCTTCCGCGTTCTTCGTGATGAGCTCGTAGCGAAAGCCGCGAAAATCGCCGCGTAGAAAAGGTTCCGGCACCGCATCCTTGGCGACGAGGATGCGGTGCCTGGTGCGGGAGCCGGGTTTCGGGAGTCGGGGGTCGGAGAGGAAGCCCCAGAAGCGGATGACGCACGCGATCTGTTCGAACGAAGGCTCTGCTTTTTCTCCGACCCCCGACTACCGACTCCCGCATTTGATCGTTGAGGCTGCTCAAGCTTGAGGGCTGCTCCGAATTCCTTTCCGCGCTCCTCAAATACCGCCCTCAACCATTGGTCTGAAATCTGCATTTTGCCGTCGAGAGCCTGGCACTCCACCTGGAGCGCTGCTTCGGCCCGATCAGTTCAGAACAACTAGGAGTTGCCTGCCTTCGGAGGACCAGCGCGTCATGACCACGGGAATCGGTATCGATAAAGCGACGGAGCTTTCGCCGCGAGACTTCGAGCGAATGCTATTGCGAACGCTCACTTCCATGAAGAAGGGCGACTTCAAGGTGCGCATGCCGGTGGAGTTCACCGGCGCGGCCGGGAAGATCGCGGACACACTGAATGACATCCTCGACCTCAACCAGCGCACGGCGGAAGAGGTCGAGAAGATCTCGACGGTCGTCGGCAAAGAGGGGAAGCTCAATCAGCGTGCGCAGGTGCCGAATGCCGCCGGGCAATGGGCGGTCATCACCGAGTCGGTGAACTCGTTGATCGGCGATCTCGTGCAGCCGACGAACGAGATCTCGCGTGTCATCGGCGCGGTTGCGCGCGGCGATCTGTCGCGGACGATGGCGATCGAGTTCGACGGCCGCCCGCTGAAGGGCGAGTTTCTCCGCACCGCCAAGACGGTCAACACGATGGTCGATCAGCTTGCCTCGTTCGCGTCGGAAGTGACGCGCGTGGCCCGCGAGGTTGGTACCGAAGGCAAGCTCGGTGGCCAGGCCGATGTGAAGGGTGTTGCCGGAACGTGGAAGGATCTCACCGACTCCGTCAACTCCATGGCTTCGAATCTGACCGGCCAGGTCCGCAACATCGCCGAAGTCACGACCGCGGTTGCTCGCGGCGATCTCTCCAAGAAAATCTCCGCCGAAGCACGTGGCGAAATCCTCGAACTGAAGAACACGATCAACACGATGGTCGACCAGCTCCGGTCGTTCGCATCGGAAGTCACGCGCGTGGCGCGCGAAGTCGGCAGCGAAGGCAAACTCGGCGGTCAGGCAGACGTGCAGGGCGTTTCGGGTACGTGGCGCGATCTCACTGACTCGGTCAACTACATGGCGGCGAACCTGACGAATCAGGTACGCAACATCGCCGCGGTCACGACGGCCGTTGCGAACGGCGATCTCTCGAAGCAGATCACCGTCGATGCTCGCGGCGAGATCCTCGAGCTGAAGGAAACGATCAACACGATGGTCGACCAGTTGCGGTCGTTCGCATCGGAGGTCACGCGCGTCGCGCGCGAGGTCGGCACGGAAGGAAAGCTGGGTGGTCAGGCTGAGGTCAAGGGTGTCGCGGGCACGTGGAAGGATTTGACGGACTCGGTCAACTCGATGGCCTCGAATTTGACGGGACAGGTGCGCAACATCGCCGAGGTCACGACGGCTGTCGCAAACGGCGACCTCTCCAAGAAAATCACTGCCGAGGCGCTCGGCGAAGTGCTCGAGCTGAAAGAGACCATCAACACGATGGTCGATCAGCTCCGTTCGTTCGCATCCGAGGTTACGCGTGTGGCGCGGGAGGTCGGAACGGAAGGGCGGTTGGGCGGCCAGGCCGAGGTGCCGGGCGTCGCAGGTACGTGGAAGGATCTGACCGACTCGGTGAATGCGATGGCCTCGAACCTCACTGGCCAGGTGCGCAATATCGCTGACGTCACGACCGCGGTTGCGAACGGCGACCTGTCGAAGAAGATTACAGCCGAGGCGCTCGGCGAAGTGCTGGAGCTGAAGAACACGATCAACACGATGGTCGATCAGCTCCGCTCCTTTGCGTCCGAGGTCACGCGCGTGGCGCGCGAGGTCGGCACGGAAGGCGAGCTCGGCGGGCAGGCGGACGTGCAGGGCGTCGCGGGCACGTGGAAGGACCTGACGGACTCCGTCAACTCGATGGCCGGCAACCTGACGAGCCAGGTGCGCAACATCGCCGAGGTGACGACCGCGGTGGCTTCCGGCGACCTGTCGAAGAAGATTACCGTCGACGTGCGCGGCGAGATCCTTGAGCTCAAGGACACCATCAACACGATGGTCGACCGGCTGAAC
>DATLVW010000535.1:0-3524 GCA_035577085.1 Thermoanaerobaculia bacterium | reverse complement strand
CGGCTGCGTCTGGGTGCGCGTGACTGCTTTGTTGCCGAGATACGTCGCGTGACTGATGCCCATCAGCGCGATGAGCGTCTGCGGTAGCTGCGGCACGGTGACGGCGCCGAGGGTCATGTTGGTGAACATCGCGTCCGCGGTGCCGAGGAACACGACGGCGGATACGATCGTGAAGAAGAACATCTGCACTTTGGAAAGATCCGTCATGTGGGCGTCGGCCAGCTCATCGCCTTGAAACAGATCGCCGAGCGAGGCGTCGGTGATGCTCTTGTTTTTGTACATGACGCCCTGCGCGGCGGTGAAGTCGCCGGCCTGATCGTGCATGTTCGCCTGCGCGTCCTGAACTGCTGTCGCCGGTGTCGGCTTGCCTGACTTGTTCGCATTGACGATCGATGTACCGACCGCCGATCCGAGGCTGATTCCCATCAACATCAGCAGATCGGGCCGGAGCAGATCCTGCGCGTTCGAGAGCGACATCCCTTTCCACGCGCGGCCGAGAAGGATCGTGGCGAAATCGGCGAGCACGAGCACGGTCCAGAGCACGGCCTGGAACCGCGAGAGGCTCATTACGTTGCGCTCGTTGATGAGGATTCCCCAGAAGCGGCCCGTCACGGCGACGCCGACCGTGATCATCAGCGCGAGCAGCGCGGCCAGTTCGACCCACAACACTGCGATGGCGTTTTGCGACGCGAACCGCGGCGCTACTGCGATGAATGCGACGCAGACGAGCATGGCAATTGCGGAAGATGCCTTCATGATGGACCTCCTGTTTGTTTGGGGTGCCAAAAGGCTACTACCGGCGGGCGATTACGGCAATCGAGACGTCATCTTCAGGCGGGCGTCCGCCGGTGAAGAGATTCCATTCGCCGACGAGGGTCTCGACGAGTGTGGCCGCCGAGGCGGTAGGGTTCCAGCCGGCGATGGCGTCGACGAAGGAGTCGCCGAACTCGCGCTCGTTCGCATTCCGCGCCTCGGTCAGGCCATCGGAATGGAACAGCAGCCGTTCGCCTCGATCGAGCGAGCCGTGCACTTCCTGCCAGACCATTCCGGTTTTCACGCCGAGGGGATAGGACCCGCTGCCGATGCGGTCGACTACTTTTCCGGCCGCGATCTTCACGATCTGCGGGTGGCCGGCAACGGTGGCGATGAACGTTCCGTCGCGGTCGAACAGGAAGTAGCAGCATGAGAAGAAGGAACGCGGTCCGCCGGTGCGGCAGAGGATGCGGTTCAGCGAACTGATGATGGCCGCCGGCGACGGATCGACATCGAGTTGCGTGCGCCACGCCGCGTGCGCCACAGCCATGACCAGACCTGCGGCCATTCCGTGCCCCGAGGCATCCCCGAAAAGGACGGCGAGGCGTCCGTCGGGAAGAGGCACGAAGTCGTAGATGTCGCCGCCGACCGTGTTCGCGATCCGGTTGAAAGCCGCGATCTCGTACTCGTCCGTCTGCGGAGGGTGTTTCGGGATGAGATCCGCCTGCAGATCGCGCGCGAGCTCGAGTTCGTCGCGGAACTTGATCTTGTCGATCAGCTCCATTGCCAGCAGCAGGATCACGAGCATGAACGCTCCGGTCATCTCGAAGAGCAGCCAGGGGTTTTGAATGTGATTGCGCCAGCTCAGGACGCCGAGGAGGCAGGCGAAGAACCAGACAAACGCGACCAGAAACACCAGGCGGCGCTGGGGCGTGAGACGCTTCGCCAGGCCGAGGAGCACCGCGCTGCGGGTGCGCACGAAGCGGCGCAAACGCTTCGGGTCGGCGTCGATCTTCGACTGGTAGTCGGCGATCAGCATCTTCCGCGTCTCGGGCCACTCGAGCACGTAGAGATTCGTCACATCTTTCGTTCTTAAGGACGAAATCGTGTCTTTACCGAGCTCGACCCAGTCCTGAAGCTCTGCCACGGCTGGATTGTACGTAAGAAGTCGCGAGGGGGTTCCGGAGCGGTAGACTGCGCCGATGCGTCGATGGGTGTGCCCACTCGTCATAGCGGTCAGCGTTTCGCTTATTGGTGCGTTTCCTGTTCCGGGACAGGAACTTCCGTTCCGGCACCTTACGCCGAACGATCAGGTCAATCCGCTCTCCTCGGCCAGCGTTCAGAAGATCACGCAGGACCACCTCGGCTACATCTGGTTCGCCTTCTACGCTTCCGGTCTGACGCGCTACGACGGCCATGCCATGGAGCAATACGGAACGGCTGATGGATTGCGTGACCTGACCATCCGCGAGGTGGCCGAAGACGGAACCCACCACCTTTGGGCGGGATCCGAATCGGGACTCGTCGTTTCGGAGAAGCCGCTCGATGTCTACGAGCCTGGAAAGCGCGTGCGCTTCGTCAGCGCGGTCGGCAACGAACGGCTGCCGCAGATGCGCGTCCGACGGAACTGTCTCGTCACCGGTATCGACGGGTGGGTCTGGGCGGGCGTGCAGGACCGGATCGTCCGCTACCGTTTTCACGGCGACGCCCTCGAACGCGGCCTGATCGACGAGGTCCCGACGACTTCCGGAGTCTCGGCCATGCTCATGCGCCGGGACGGCTCGGTACTGATATCACTCAACTCCGGCGTCGTTCTCCAGTTCGACCGCGAGGGTAAGTTCGGCGGGGAGCTTCATGGCTTGCCATCGTGCGTGAATGGCGTGCTGATCGAGGCACGCGACGGCGCGCTATGGGGCGGATGCTCGAATGGTGTTCTCTGGCGTGGGCAGGGCGAGCACTACGAGATCATCAATCACACGCTTACGGAGCGAATCGTGTCGATCCTGGAGACATCGCGCGGCGAGCTCTGGGTGGCCAGTCTCGGCTCCGGAGCGATGCGTCTCGACACTCGCAATTTCGCCGATGTCCTTCTCGTGAAAAGGCAGAACGATCTCCTCGGCGACACGCTGTGGGATCTCTTCGAGGATCGCGAAGGCAACCTCTGGTTCGCTCAGAATGGCGGTGCGTCCCGGCTACGGAAGGACTATCGCGCGTTCGAAGCGCTGACAGGCCAGTCGCATGCGGGCGAACAACCAGCGCTCCCCGATCCGGGCGCGTTTTCGGTGCTGGCTCCTGATTCCGGAGCCCGAGGGCCGTGGGCAAACCTGACGATCGTCGGCACCGGTGGCGGCCTGGCGCTCATTGCCCCCGACAAGACGACGGGCGAAGGCGTGGCGCAGGTCGCGCCCGACAAGACGCAGAGTGTGTTGCGCGTCGGGGACGGTCTCCTCAGCAACTCGGTCTATTCGCTGTCGCGCGATGCCGAGGGGCGGATCTGGATTGGGACGGTAGGTGGGGTGAACTGCTTGTCGACGCCGGCCAACGCACCGCCGATGATGACGTCGTCGAGGCGAAACAACGCCACCGTTGCCGGCACATCCGCCGTGATTACTTCCTATCCGGTCGACACGACCTACCTCGTGCAGCCTTTCACGATTCGCGGCGCGGAGACGGTCTGGCTGGCGGGGATTCACGGAATCGTCTGCCTCGCTGGCGGGCAGTGGTTTACGTTCGGAACGGCGGCCGGGCTTCCGCCTGCCGGTGCCAGTGCG
>DATLVW010000534.1:0-5574 GCA_035577085.1 Thermoanaerobaculia bacterium | reverse complement strand
CCGAGCTTCTTCGCTTCCTGGATGGCGATGTACTCCTTCTTCGGATCGATCACGAAGAGCGCATCCGGAAGGCCGTCCATCTCACGGATACCGATGAGATTCTTGAGGAGCTTCTCGCGCTCGCGGTCGAGGGCTGCGCGCTCCTTCTTCGACATCTCTTTATCGGTGTCGCCGATGATCGACTCGATTTCCTTGAGGCGCTCGATCGACTTCCGGACGGTGGTGAAGTTCGTCAGTGTGCCGCCCAGCCAGCGGTTGTTCACGTAGAACATGCCGCAGCGGTTGGCCTCTTCGAGGATGGCATCCTGCGCCTGGCGCTTGGTGCCGACAAATAGAATGCGTTTCCCCTGGGACGCGAGGTCCGAGATGAACGCGGAAGCTTCCTTAAAGAGCTTGAGCGTCTTCTGAAGGTCAATGATGTAGATCCCATTGCGCTTTCCGAAGATGTACTTCTTCATCTTCGGATTCCAGCGCTTGGTCTGATGACCGAAGTGGACGCCAGCTTCCAAAAGCTCTTTCATCGTAATAGAGACTGCCAAGCAAACCCTCCTTCTCGAGTGACGTTGGTTGAACGGCGTGAGTCAAAAAAAAGACAGGAGCGAGCTGCGCTCCTGTCTTCGGAAATCAAGCTGGGGGAAACGAAAACATCGGAACTAGCGCTTGGAGAACTGGAAGCGGGCGCGGGCGCCCTTCTGACCGTACTTCTTGCGCTCTTTCATTCTCGGATCGCGCGTGAGCAGGCCGGCCTTCTTCAGGCGCTTGCGGAGCTCGACATTGAAGATCTGCAGCGCGCGGGAGATGCCATGACGGATTGCACCCGCCTGACCGCTCGGCCCGCCGCCGTCGACGGTGACGACGATGTCGAACTTGTCGCCGGTCTCCGTGAGCGAAAGAGGCTGCTTGATGATCATCTTCAGCACGTCGTTGCCGAAGTACTCGTCGAGTGAGCGGTGATTGACCGTAATCGCACCGCTACCCTGACGGAGGTGGACGCGAGCGGTTGACGTCTTGCGGCGTCCCGTTCCGTAGTATTCAACCAGTGCCAAAGAATCCTCCTGACCTGTCAAGCGACTTCGAGCCGCTCGGGTTTCTGCGCTTCATGCGGGTGATTGGTCCCGCGATAGACTTTCAGCTTCTTGATCATCTTCCGGCCGAGCTTGTTGTGGGGCAGCATGCCCAGAACGGCGCGCTCGATCATCGACTCCGGCTTTTCCGCACGAACGAAGCGCGCGGCACGCTCGCTGAGTCCGCCCGGATAGAGCGAGTGATGACGGTAGATCTTGTCGGTTTCTTTCTTGCCCGATAGCACGATCTTCTCGGCGTTGATGATGATCACGTGATCACCGGTGTCGAGGAACGGCGTGTAGGTCGGCTTGCTTTTGCCGGAAATGATCCGGGCGATCTCGGTCGAAAGGCGCCCGAGGATTTTGCCTTCGGCGTCGATGATGAACCACTTCGGCTCGATGTCGCCCTGCTTGGGGAAATACGTACGCATGACTCTCCCTGAATACACTTCGCAACTCAGATTCGATCTTCGGAGGATCGCGGCACAGGGGAACTGCTCAGCGCCACGTTCATTCAAAGACAACCACACACCTTCCCCACGGGAAAGGGGCAAAACGGTACACCGCCCGAACAGCCACTGTCAAGAAATTCATTCCCAATCTGCTGGTGCAGGAAGGGGTTACCGGGCGCTCGCGTGGTAAGGCGCGACCGGCGCGGAGAATTCCTGTCGCTCCTCGCGGCCAATCCGGATGCGGCAACGTGATACAAAACAGCACGAATGCCAGCACACCTCATCGACGGGAAACGGGTGGCCAAACAGGTGGAGGAGGAGGTCGCAGCCGCGATCGCCAGACTCGGCATCCAACCGGTGCTCGTGGTCGTTCGTGTCGGCAACGACCCCGCGTCCGAAATCTATGTTCGGAACAAGGCGCGCAAGGCGGAGGAGCTCGGACTGCGCGGCGACGAGCGCATCTTTCCCGAAACGCTTTCCGAGCAGGATCTGCTCGCGGAGATCGACCGGCTGAATCGGGACGAGACCGTCGACGGCATTCTCGTGCAGCTTCCTCTGCCCAAACACATCGATCCTCACCGCGTCATCGATGCGATCGATCCCGCCAAAGACGTGGATGGCTTTCATCCCCAGAACGTCGGCCGTCTGCACCTTGGCCGGCCGACGCTGACGCCGTGCACGCCCGCGGGCGTCATTCGCCTGCTGGACGCATACGATCTACAAATCGAAGGGAAGCACGCCGTGGTGATTGGTCGCAGCGACATCGTCGGCAAACCGGTAGCGGCGCTTCTCCTTCAGCGGAACGCGACCGTCACGATCTGTCACTCGCGCACGAAGGACCTCACCGCCATCGCGCGCAAGGCCGACATCATCGTCGCCGCGATCGGCAAACCGTTCTTTGTGACCGCAGAGATGGTGAAAGGTGGAGCAGCCGTGATCGATGTAGGCATCAACCGCATCGACGCCAGCCATGCATCGCTCGTGGCGCACGACGAGATCAAGTCGGGCCTGCTCGCGAAGAACGGCCACGCTGTCGTCGGCGATGTCGATTTTGTGCGCGTCCGCGAAGTGGCGGCGTGGATCACGCCGGTGCCGGGCGGCGTCGGTCCGATGACGATCGCCATGCTCATGAGCAACACGGTCAAGGCGGCGGAGTGGCGGCGGCGATGATCCTTCGCGCCGGACTGACGGGCGGAATCGCCAGCGGAAAGTCGGCCGTCGCCCGCATGTTCGCCGCACTCGGATGCGTGACGATCGACGCGGATCAGATCGTGACGCAGCTCTATCAGCCGGGGCGCGCTGGTCATCAGGCGCTCGTTCGCACCTACGGTGAGTCGATCCTTGCACCGGACGGTACGATCGATCGCCGCAAGCTGGCCGATGTCGCTCTCGCCACCGATGCCGACGCGAAAAAGCTCAACGCGCTCATTCATCCGCTCGTGATCGAGGAACAGGTGCGCCTCATTGCCGCAGAAGAAGCTGTCGTCGGCGACCGCATCGTCATCGTCGAGGCGACGCTGCTCATCGAGTCGGGTGGGAGGAGCCGCTTCGACCGCATCATCGTCGTCGATACCGACCCTGAGACCCAGATCGCGCGCGCCGTGGCTCGAGGGATGACGCGGGAGGAAGCAGAGCGGCGCATCGCCAGGCAGATGGCGCGCGATGAGCGGCTTCGTTTCGCCGATTACGTCATCGACAGCAGCGGCGCGATGAGTGACACCGAGGCCGCGACGGTCCGCGTGTATGAGGCGTTGCGGAAAGACCTTGCCGCGAAGAAGACTCCCACATAAAAAAACGCCCCGCCGGGTGGCGGGGCGTTGAACAGCAATTGAGCGAAGGTTAGTGCTTCTTCGTGGTGGTCTTCTTCGTCTCGGTCTTCGTGGTGGTGCCCGTCGTACCGGTCGTGCTGGTCGCGGTCGTTCCGGTGGTGGAGGACATCGCGCCCGTGCCCGTCGTGTCCGTGCCCGTCATCGCTGCGGCGGTGCCCGTCGTGTCGGTCGACATCGTGCCGGTCGTGCCGGTCATCGAGGTGTCGGTGGTCGACATGGTCGAGCTCGTGCTGCTCGCCGTGGTCGAGGTATCCGTCGCGGCTGCGGCGGTGTCGGTAACGTTGTTGTTGTTCGTCTCGCTCTTGCAGGCGTAGCCGAAGAACGCGAGTGCGACGATGGTCAGGAGAATCATTGTCTTCTTCATGTGTGTTTTTTCCTCTCAGACGAAGTTGATGTTCTGTTGCTGCGACATGGAAAATGCTGATGTCGTTTTCTGGGAGTGCCTGCCTCACCTCCTTCGCATTGCTTCGATGTCAAATCATGAATTGCAGCGAGATTTTGTCTCGCGGATCGTAATCGAGATCGGAACGGGAGGAAAAAGGAATCCGGTTACGGCACCAGTGCTAACAGCTATTAAGGACGCCCCGCGGGTTGCGCGGGGCGTCTTGAAACAGGGAGATGACGTTGTTAGTGCTTCTTGGTGCTCGAGGTCGTCGTCTTCGTTGTGCCCGTGGTGGTCGTAGCAGTCGTGCCCGTTGTTGACGTAGCCGTCGTCATCGTCGTGGCCGTGCTGGACGTATCCGTGGCGCTCGGCATCGCCGAGGTTGAGGTCGAGCCGGTCGTGCCGGTCGTGTCGGTAGCCATCGTGGCCGTCACCGTGGTGTCGGTGGTCGCGGTGGTGGCAGACGTGTCAGCCGCAGCTGCCGCGGTGTCGGTGTTGTTGGCGGTCGTCTCGCTCTTGCAGGCGAAACCGAAAACGCTCAGGGCGAGAACCGTCAGGAGAACTACAATTTTCTTGCTCATTTGTCTTTTTTTCCTCTCGTTATTTTTGTTGCGTTGTTGATGTCTTTTGACCTGGGGTGGATCCGATGAAAAGTGCCTGCTCACCCCCCTTGGCAATCGAATTGATGGGTCTGGCGAAGCGGGCCGCTTCGCAACGTGTATAAAAAACGAGTTCTACCTGATTCGCAACGACGATGCCAGCTCTTTCGAGAGTCCCTCGAAAATGGCAACACGGGCTTGCAGGATCACACCGCAGGCATCGCGGCAACAAAGAACTTCTACTTCCGTACGATCTCCGGGGGCGTACCGCATCAGGGCAAGACTGCAGGGGGGACGCGAGCGAAAAGCGCCCGGCGAGCGGCTATAGTCTAGGAAGCACACCACCATGTCAAGCGCACACGCCACGCTGCACCAACTCCCCACCCCGGTAACCGTCACCGTTTCGTCGTTCGATACCACCCCGATTGCCTACGATCTTTACGATCACGCCTCGCGCTCGCTGGTCCTCGTCGTCCCTGGGTTCTGGCGCGACCGGCGCCATCCGTCGATGGTGCGCCTGGCCTCTCACCTGACCGAGCTCGGCTACAGCACCGCCATCCTCGATCCTCGGGGACACGGCGACAGCGGCGGCACCTACGGCTTCAACCTCTTCGAGCATTACGATACCGCCGTGGTGGCGGAGGATCTCCTTCACCGGCTTCCGATCGAGTCGATTACGATCGTGGCTCTCTCGTACGGAGCGTCGGTGGCCATCTCGACGGCGGCGCGGCACAAGCTGCCGATCGCATCCCTCTTGCTGATTTCAGCCGTCGCCGATTTCGCGAAGATCGTGCCGCGGTTCAATCCCTTCACGCTGCACAGGCACATTGCCCTTTCTCAAGCGCTGAAACGGCCGCGGTTCGATTGGCACTTTCGCACCAGCCCCAAACTTCGGGCGATCGATGACGTTCGCGATGTCCACGCCCCGATCTGCCTGATCCACGTCAAGAACGACTGGCTGATCGGCCACGACCACTCGCTCGCGCTCTACGAAGCCGCCAGCGAGCCAAAGGAGTTGCACGTCATCGACATCCCCGGCAACTACCACGCCGATCGCATCTTCTCCGTGGCCGCCAGTGAGATCGATCCGGTGTTCGGGGAGTTCTTGCGGCGGTACACGCCAGTGTAGGGTGTGGGGAGTCGGGGAAGTGGGTTTGCGTTTGTTACGACTGCCGACTCGCGACCTCACGATTCCCAACCGATCAAGCCGGCGCACCAAGGCGTAACCGGCCTCCCGATCCCCACGGA
>DATLVW010000533.1:0-9412 GCA_035577085.1 Thermoanaerobaculia bacterium | reverse complement strand
CGCCATCGAGCGGGATCGCAAAGCCGTCGAGACCATCGCCCGGCTCGCCAGCGAGTGGAGCGTTCCGGTGACTCCAATTGCCGCCGATGTGTTCGCTGGAATCCCGCGGCTGGCAGCGAAGGTTGCGGACGGCGCTAAGTTCGACGTGGTATACGCCGATCCGCCATACTCGTTCGGCCGCTACGATGAGCTGCTCGACACGATCGGCCGCCACGCGCCGCTCGCCGACGGAGCGCTCGTCGGCATCGAGCACCAGCGGCGCAGCGATCCATTCACCATCGAGTGCAAACGGCTGAAAGCGGCTCGCCGCGCGGAGTACGGCGAGATCTGGATCACATTGTTCGAGACTGCTTAAAAAGGATGCTCATGCCAATCGCTGAAATCACGCCCACCGACTTGAAAACGCTTCTCTCCGGCTCCGCACCGCCGCTCCTGATCGACGTCCGCGAGGAAGGGGAAGCCGCGATCTGCTCGATCGACGGATCGACCCTGATTCCGATGAATACGCTGCCGGAACATCTTGCGGAGATTCCGATCGATCGCCAGGTCGCGCTTTATTGTCATCACGGCTCCCGCTCCTGGATGGTCGCGCAGTGGATGGCACGAAACGGCTATGACGCGTTGTCGCTGGCTGGCGGAATCGATCGCTGGGCTCTCGAGATCGAACCGGAGATGAACAGGTATTGATCCGCAGATGACGCAGATGAAACGCAGATAGAAGCAACATCTGCGTTTCATCTGCGTCATCTGCGGATAACAACGAAAGGCCAAATGGAACTGATACTCGACGACGAAGGCACACACACCCTCTTTGGGAATCACGACGAAAACCTGCGCATGCTCGAAGACGAGTTCAGCGTGAAGATCTCCTCGCGCGGCGGCGAGATCTTCGTCACCGGCGCGTCCGACAACGTCGCACCGGTGGAGAAGCTGCTGACACAGATGCAGGAGCTCATCGAGCAGGGATACCCGCTCAAGCGCTCCGACATCCACACGAGCATGCGCGTGCTGCGCGACCGGCCCGATGCCAGCCTCGTCGACTTCTTCACGGACGACGCCGTACAGGCCTCGGTCCGCCGCGTCGTCACGCCGCGTAACGTCGCCCAGAAGATGTACCTGCAGTCGATCCAGGACAACGACATTACCTTCGGCATCGGTCCCGCCGGCACCGGCAAGACCTTCCTCGCCGTCGCGGCCGCCGCAGGCGCGCTGGCTGACAAGAGCGTCAAGCGCATCGTCCTTTGCCGCCCCGCCGTCGAAGCCGGCGAGCGCCTCGGCTTCCTACCCGGTGATATCGCTGAGAAAGTGAATCCCTATCTTCGCCCGCTTTACGACTCGCTCTTCGACATCGTAGGCTTCGAGAAAGTCGAGAAACTCATCGAGCGCAGCGTGATCGAGATTGCGCCGCTGGCCTTCATGCGCGGCCGCACGCTCAACGACGCCTTCATCATCCTCGACGAGGCCCAGAACACCACGCCCGAGCAGATGAAGATGTTCCTCACGCGGCTCGGCTTCGGCGCGAAGGCTGTCGTCACCGGCGACGTGACTCAGGTCGATCTCCCCACCGGCGCCAAGTCCGGGCTGCGTGTGGTCCGCCAGATCCTCGAAGGCATCGACCGCATCCGTTTCTTCGATTTCTCCGACCGTGACGTGGTCCGCCATCCGGTGGTTCAGAAGATCGTCATGGCCTACGACCGCGTCGACAAAGAACGCGAAAAGCAGGAGAAAGTTTGACGAACGTCGAAGTCACCGGCGCCGCCGTGGCCCGGTTCAGCCGCCGCGAGATCGCCGAGTTCGCCCGCCGAGCTCTCATCGCGCTCGACTACCTCGGCCGCATCGCCTCTGAGATCAGCGAAGTCACCATCGCCATCGTCGATGACGAGACCATGCGCAATCTCAACCGCAAGTTCCGCAAGAAGAACAAGACGACGGATGTCCTCACCTTCCCCGCCGACGATTCCGACGCCGACCCCCAAGCAGCCGGCCGCCCCCTCGGCGACATCGTCATCTCCATCGACCAGGCCCGCCGCCAGGCCGCCGAACAGCGACACTCGCAGGCGACCGAGGTGCGATACCTGATCCTCCACGGAATCCTGCACGCGCTCGGCTATGACCACGAGACTGACGATGGCGAGATGAACGCGTTGGAAGTGGAAGTGAGGGCGGCTGTAGGGTTGGAGTGACTGCAAAAGCTTTTTCACCACAGAGACACAGAGGACGCAGAGAAACCTCTGTGCACTCTGTGTCTCTGTGGTGAAAAGCTTCTTGCGTCAGAACCCTTGATCCTTGTGCTCGCCGAACGTTTCTTTCAAGGTATTCACGATCTCCCCAACAGTGCAGTCCTGCCGAACACACTCAACAATCGCGGGCATGAGATTCGTGGCATTCCGTGCAGCCGCATCGAGCACTGACAACGCCGCGCGCACGTCCCCCTTCCGGGAAGAACGGAACGCTTCCAGCCGCGCCACCTGATCGCGCTCGACCGATTCATCAATCGACATTATTGGCAGCGTCGCGGATCCGTCATCGACGAACTCGTTCACGCCCACGACGATGGCCTTCTTCTCTTCGAGGGCGCGTTGCGCGAGGTAGGCAGACTCGCCGATCTCGTGCTGCACGAAGCCCGATTCGATGGCCGCGCGAGCCCCGCCCATTGCGTCGATGCGCTCGATCAAGGCGCGCGCGCCGCGCTCGATGTCGAGCGTTCGCGATTCGATCTCGTACGATCCAGCCAGAGGATCGGCGAACTGCGTCACGCCGCTCTCGAATGCCAGCACCTGCTGCGTGCGCAGCGCGATCTTTGCCGACTCCTCGGTCGGCAGCGCCAGCGCCTCATCGCGTGAGTTCGTGTGCAACGACTGGCAGCCGCCGAGAACCGCGGCCATCGCCTGGTAGGCCACGCGCACCACGTTGTTCTCCGGCTGTTGCGCGGTCAGCGTCGATCCCGCGGTCTGAGCATGGAAGCGCAGCGCCAGCGACTTTGGATCCTTCGGCGCGTAACGCTCGCGCATCAATTGCGCCCACAGCTTGCGCGCCGCACGGAACTTGGCCACCTCTTCCAGGAAATCGTTGTGCGCGTTGAAGAAGAACGAAATGCGCGGCGCGAACGAATCGATGTCCAGTCCGCGATCGACGGCCGCCTGTACGTACTGCAATCCGTTCGCGAGCGTGAACGCCACCTCCTGCACGGCCGTCGATCCCGCCTCGCGTATGTGATAGCCGGAGACCGAGATCGTGTTCCAGCGCGGCACTTCCTTCCCGCAGAACTCGAACACGTCGGTGACGAGACGAAGTGACGGCGCCGGCGGGAAGATGTACGTCCCGCGCGCCGCGTACTCCTTGAGGATGTCGTTCTGAATCGTGCCGGAGAGGCTCTTCCAGGCGATGCCGCGGCGCTCGGCCACAACGAGCAGCAGCGCCAGCAGAACCGACGCCGGCGCATTGATCGTCATCGAGATCGAGACGCGGTCGAGCGGGATGGCGTCGAACAACGTCTCCATGTCGTCGATGGAATCGATGGCCACCCCGACATTTCCCACCTCGCCGCGCGCACGCGGATCGTCGGAGTCCATCCCGATCTGCGTCGGCAGATCGAAGGCAACGGAGAGACCGGTCGTCCCCCGCTCGAGCAGATAGCGATAACGCTTGTTCGATTCCGCCGCGGTGGAGAAGCCCGCGTACTGGCGCATCGTCCAGAGCTTGCCGCGATACATCGAAGCCTGCGGGCCGCGCGTGTACGGGAACGCTCCGGGCTCGCCGAGGTCGTGGGCGGGATCGAAACCACGCGCGGCGAGATCGTCGGGATCGAAAAAGAGTTTCGAATCGGTCATGGAGACCCAATCATAGTGGCCCGGGCGTTACCGCTGGCTCACGACGTGCTCTGGCGGGTTCTACCGTCGCATGAGCGCGAATACCGGTGATTCGCAACACCAGAGGCACTTTGGCGTACGGCTTATAATCCAGCCCCCTTTGCGCACCGCCCAACCATGAGTGTCAGCGGCAACCTGAAAACGATGCTTCCGGGCGATCTGCTCCAGTGGCTGAGCCTCGGGCAGAAGACCGGCACGCTCATGGTCTCGAACAAGGGGACGCAGAAGAAGATCTTCTTCAGCAACGGGCGCGTGATCTCCTCCGCATCGAACGATCCGCGCGAATACCTTGGGCAGTTCCTCATGAGCCACGGTTACATCACCGAGGAGGAGCTCATGAAGGCGATGGAGGTGCAGCAGCAGTCCGGCATCCTCCTCGGCAAAATCCTCGTCATGATCGACGTGATCAACGAAGAGGACCTGCAGCGCCTCATGCGCCTGAAGGCCGAAGAAGAGATCTACGACATCTTTCTCTGGAACGAAGGCGACTTCCAGTTCATCGACGATGAGCTGCCGCAGATGGAAATGATCCCGCTGCGCGTCGACGTCACCGGCCTGATCATGGAAGGAACGCGCCGCGTCGACGAATGGAACCGCATCCACACGTTGATCGCGCACGAGGCGCTCGTGCCGACGATGGTGAAAGAGATTCCGCCCGAGGAGCTCGAAGACGATGCCCAGCGAACGGTGATCAACGCCATCGACGGCCGCCGCTCGCTAGCTGAGCTGGTGCTGGAGAGCCGTTCGTCATCATTCAATGTCGCATCGACGGTCTATCACTTCACCCGCGAGGGTTACGTGAAGCTGAACGATCCGACGGTGATGGCGGCAAAGGCTCCTGAGGAGATTGCGCCGTTCGAAGACTCCTCGGATGACGACGAGATCCTCTCCCTGATCGCCCGAGCCCAGCATTCGCTGCGGAATCGCGAGTACGAGAAAGCGCAGCGTCTGCTCAAGGCGGCGGAGAACCTCGATCCCAGCCACATGCGCGTGCGCAACGCGATCAAAGGGGCCGAGTCCGCCATCCTGGCCGACCTTCGCGGCCAGGGGCTGCACGACTCAAAAGTGCCGCGCGTATCCCGGGCGCTGGAAGAAATTACCCAGATGAACTTCACCCCGAACGAGGGCTTCATGCTCTCCCGCATCAACGGCCAGTGGGACCTCGGCTCGCTGATCAAGATCTCACCGATCCGGGAGCCGGACGCGATGCTGATCTTCTACAAACTCTGGCGGGACGGAATCATCGCGCTGGATTGAAAACCAGGTCACCACAGAGACACAGAGGTCACAGAGACCCCTCTGTGTTCTCTGTGTCTCTGTGGTTGTCTTGTTTGCCGACCACGACAGTCCCACAGGCACGTAATTTGCGTCCGCCTTCCCGGCAATGAACGACCTCCTCACAGTCAGCAGCGTGCTCGAGAGCACACTCGCGGACATCGACCATCAGGAAGAGGCACGCCGGCACGAGAACAGCGACGTCACCGATGTGATGAACTGGATCGCCGGTTTCCGCCGGCGATCCCGAGTCCTCGCGCAGAACGTGCAGACGCTCGAGCTCTCACCGGTGAGGTGAGAGCTCTTCACGCGCGAAAGTACGCGTCCGGCTTATTGCGTGGACGTTGAGCTCGTGCTCGTAGCAGTATCGGTGGTCGATGTCGTGTCTGTCGTCGCCGACGTATCTGTCGTCGTCGCCGAGGTATCTGTAGTTGTCGTGGTCGACGACTCGGTGGTAGTCGTTGTCGGAGGCGGCAGCAAATTGATCTTCGCCCCGTTCGCCGGCGTCACCGTCAGTTCCGTGTACTCCCACTTCTCCCCGGCCTTCGTGGCCACGGCGTGAACGCTGCCTTTGCCCTTCGGTCCGGAGATCGGGAAGTCGAGAGTGGCGTGTCCGCCGCCGCTGTCAACGTTCACGCTGCCGCTCACCATCAGACCCGCTTCGATCGGGGTTCCAAGCGCAGCCGTAACCGCGGGATCGCTCTGTGCGCGCTTCAGCGCTTCCTGGTAAACGTCGCTCTTCTTCATCGCGCCGAATACGACGACGACGATGACGACACAGAAGATCGCGCCCAGCACGAGCAGGGAGCCGCATCCGATCAGTCCCCACTTCATGCATCCGCTCTTCTTCGCGGGCGGTGCAGCCGGTGGTGGTGGCGTGTAGGTCGAGGTGGCAGGATCGTTCACAGTCATGGCGTTTCCTCCGGCTTCACTTCATTCTCGTAGATTTGTGGGGACCGGCGCATTCTACACAGGTTGCCTCTCTTCGGAGCGGCGATCAGCGATTCCGCTCCGGCTTCCACTCGTCGATCATCTGCATGAACTCCCCGAAGAGATAGAACGAGTCGTGCGGCCCGGGCGCGGCCTCGGGGTGGTACTGCACGGCCAGCACAGGCTCGCGGCGATGCCGGAACCCTTCCAGTGTCTGATCGTTGAGATTGATGTGCGTGCGCTCGACGTCGTTGTCGGGGAGCGAGTCAGGATCGACCGCAAAGCCGTGATTCTGTGCCGTGATCTCCACCCGTCCGCTGCGCAGGTCTTTGACTGGATGGTTGCCGCCGCGGTGCCCGAACTTCAGCTTGTAGGTCTTCCCGCCGAGCGCGAGGCCGAGAAGCTGGTGGCCGAGGCAGATACCGAAGATCGGGATCTTGCCGACGAGTTGACGGATGTTCTCCTGCGCATACGTGACCGGCTCAGGATCACCCGGGCCGTTCGACAGCATCACGCCGTCGAAGCGCTGCGCCAGGATCTCATCCGCGTGGGTCGTGGCCGGATAGACCGTCACGTCGCAGCCCTGCCTCGAAAGATGCCGCAGGATGTCGCGCTTCACGCCAAAGTCATACAGCGCGATCCGCTTCTTCACCTCGGCTGGCGGTTCATCGAACGTGTAAGGACGAAGCGCCGTCACCCGCTGCACGAGATCGAGTCCGCTCATCGAAGGCGCCTGACGGATCTCGTCGACGACGCTGGCGACGTCACGACCGCTCTCGCTGGTGATCATTCCGCGCATCGCCCCTTCGTTGCGAATCTTTCGCGTGAGCGATCGCGTGTCGATTCCCTGGATCGCCGAGATGCCGCTCTGCACGAAGTACTCAGCCAGCGGCATCTCCGAGTGTGCATTCGACGGCTCCGCTATCGCGTCGCGCACGACGAAGCCGGCAACCTGCGGCACTTCGTTCTGGGCAACGGCCTTTTCGATACCGTAGTTTCCGATGTGGGGATAGGTCATGACGACGATCTGGAACCGGTAGGAAGGATCGGTGGCGATCTCCTGATAGCCGGTCAGCGAGGTGTTGAAAACGACTTCGCCGATCGTGTTCGCAGTCGCGCCGAAGGCATCTCCGTCGTACACAGTTCCATCTTCGAGAATCAGGCGGGTAGGCATTGCGTCGAATTATACGGTGGGGGGTTGCGATGCGGTCGAGCGGTCTCGCTACTCGGTCGTGGGTCAATTTGAACGGCTTATCGTCATCGCCGAAGCAAAAGCAACCACAGAGACACAGAGAACACCGAGGGATCTCTGTGACCTCTTTGCCTCTGTGGTGATCGGTTTTTCAAATTGATCCACTACTCGCTACTCGTGCCGCAATGCCTCAACTGGATTCAACCGCGCCGCCCGCAGCGACGGCAGGATCGTCGCTCCGAACGACACGAAGATCGAGAACGCGGCGATGATCGTCAGATCGACAGGCCGCGTGATGAACGGAATCGACGAGACGAAGTAGACCTGCGCAATCTCGGGCGGAAACGAGACCAGATGGAAGCGGGTGATTAACCAGCAGATCACGATGCCGATGAGAATCCCGGTAGCCGTGCCGAGGAAGCCGACCATCGTTCCGTACCAGACGAAGATGCGCGTCACCGTCCCCGACTGCGCACCCATCGACGAGAGGATGCCGATCTCTTTCCGCTTCTCGTGAACGGTCATGATCAGCGTCGAGACGATATTGAACGTCGAAACGAAGACGATCAGGCCGATGACGATGAAGAGCACCAGTTGCTGGATCTTCAGCATCGAGAAAAGCTGGTGGTTCATGTCGCGCCAGTCCGAGACGGCGTAACGATGCTCGGTGCGCGTCTCGACGGCGCGCGTGACCTGATCGAGGTCCGCACCCGGCGCAAGCTTCACCTCCAGCAGGTTGGCCGCACCCGGAGCGTTGAGCAGCGCTTCTGCTTCGCCGAGGTCGATGAAGAGCCAGCGGGCATCGAACTCGTAGAAGCCGGTGTCGAAGACGTTCGTCACAACGAATGACGCGGTGCGCGGCATGAAGCTGCCGCCGTTCTCCGCCGGCACAGTGATGCTGATCGATTGGCCCGCCGCAACGCCGAGCTTAGTCGCCAGGTAACGCCCAACCGCAACGCCACGCTCCCCTGCCGCCGTGTCGAACTTCCCCCGCGGTCCAACGATCTTCGCAATCATCGGCGAGCCAGCCGCGCGCGCCGGCTCGATCCCCTTCAGCATCGTCTCCGTGCCGGTGGAGTTGCGCTCCGTCGTCACGAGCGCGCGTTGAAACAGCACCGGCGCCGCCTCGGCGACTCCCGGCGTGCCGCGCACCGTCGCCACGGCCTGCTTGGTATCCTCGATCGGGCCGCCGACGGAGTAGACAAAGATCTCCGCGTTGCCTCCGAGCAGCTTCTTCTGCAGATCGCCCCGATACCCGGTCATGAGCGCCATCGAGATCACCAGCGCCATCACCCCGATCACGAGCCCGAGCACCGACACGAATCCCACCGCCGACACCAACCGATCCGTCGGTCGCCGCAGATAGCGCCAGGCGATTTGCAAAGGGAGGTTCATTCGGTCGGTAGTGTACGGGGTGTGGGGAGTGGGGTGTGGGGAGTGGTAGTAAATCCCGGAGTCACAGCCAGGAGCCCATCTCGCGAAGAATCGTCTCTCGGATCAGACTCTCGGAGGATTATCTCTCTTAATAGAACTTCGAGGATTCATCCCACACCCCACACCCAACCGCCCACACCCGCGTGAGCCGCCCTTGTGCTGCGCGATCAACTTCTCTCGTATTAGAATCTGAACGGCTCTTCTCCCACACCCCACGCCCCAAACCCCACTCCCTACTGATGACTACTTCAAATCCGACTGATTCCAGCCCGTCCATCGTCATCCCGGCTGTTCATCGCCGGGCCATCATCGTCGATGGCCATTGCGACACGCCCTACCGTCTGATCCGGCACAACGTTCACATCGACGAGCACGATCCCGAGTCGCAGGCCGATCTGAAATCGCTGCGGGACAGCGGCATCACGGCATCGTTCTTTGCTGCCTACGTGCCGCCGTTCTACGCCGGGCGCGGCGCCGCGCGGTTCGCCTATCGGCTCATCGAGCTCATTCACGCCGAGGTCAAGAGGCGGCCGGATGTACTGACCTTTTGCGACGATGCCGCGGGCATTCGTCGGGCGAAGGCCGACGGCAAGACCGCGCTCATGATCGGCGTCGAAGGTGGTCATGCCATCGAAGACTCTCTCGAAATCCTGCGCGATTTCTACCGCCTCGGCGCGCGCTACATGACGCTCACCCACGTCAACACGAACAA
>DATLVW010000532.1:0-4946 GCA_035577085.1 Thermoanaerobaculia bacterium | reverse complement strand
CTCACGACGCTGTGTTCTGCACCCCCGACGAGATGTTCTGCGCCCCCGATGAGATGTTCTGCACCCCCGACGAGATGTTCTGCACCCACGATGAGATGTTCTGCACCCACGATGAGATGTTCTGCGCCCCCGATGAGATGTTCTGCACTCACGACGAGACGTTCTGCGCCCCCGATGAGATGTTCTGCACCCACGACGAGATGTTCTGCACCCACGACGAGATGTTCTGCACCGACGATGCTGCGGCCTGCACCCACGATACTGCGGTCTGCACCCCCGATGCTGCAGCCTGCACCCATGATGCTGTGGTCTGTTCCCACGATGCAGCGTTCTGCACCCGCGATGCTGCTGTCTCCACCCACGATGCTGCGGTCTGCACCGACGATGCTGCGTTTCGAACCATCGATGCCGTCCTGTCGCTGAACACCGCCGTCAAAAGACCCAGTCATCAAGAGTTTTGACTCGAGTATCAAAAGACTTGAGTGGAGGTCGTGTCCGGCGTCAACTAGAACTGCGGGTGACTCACGCGTACGCGCCGGAAAAACGCGCGGGTGATGACGAGTGCACGTCTGCCACGAGCCACCCCTCACTCACCATCCCCGCGAGGTCGAACAGCCGTTCGATCGAGACCCTCCGGCACGCGTTGCAGAGAGAGAGAGGTAGCTTCAGCAATGTCCACGGAGGCACGCCCATACGCCAGCTCTTCCGTGGTTGGGTCCGAGGTGGGAGCGTAACTGAAGGATCTCGATCCAAAGGTTGTTCGAATGTCAAAGAAACTAAAAAAGGGGCATTACGCCCCTTTGTTTGCCTTGCGGCTGGTTGCTGTGGCCGTCAGTCTACGTTCGCAATCTCTGAAGGATAGTGATCCAGCTCACAAAACTCAAGTCGCCTTCTTGTAGTAGTCGGCGTTGATCTGCGTGTACTGCTTCCACTGCTCCGGCACGAGGTCCTCCGGGAAGATGGCCTGCACCGGGCAGGCGGGCTCGCACGCGCCGCAGTCGATGCAGACCTCGGGATCGATGTACAGCATCGTATCTTCGGCAAACCCTGCCTCGTCTTTGCGGGGATGGATGCAGTCGACCGGGCAGACGTCGACACACGCGGTGTCTTTCGTATTCACGCACGGTTCGGCAATCACGTATGTCATCGGGATAGGCTCCTTGGACGCTGGAACTGCGGCGGCATTTTAAGTGAAGAAGTAGCGGGTCAAGTGAAAAAATATAGGGCCTGCGAAACAGATGGAGTCGATGCGGTCGAGAACGCCGCCGTGTCCCTGGATCGACGATCCCCAGTCCTTCACGCCGCTGTCCCGCTTGATGGCCGACATGGTCAGTCCACCGAGAAAGCCCATGATCGTGATGATGAATGCCATTCCCATCGTCTGCCACACCGTGAACGGTGTCGTACGCCACAGCGCCGTACCGATCAACGTGGCAGAGACGGTTCCGCCGATGAATCCCTCCCACGTCTTGCTCGGACTGATCACGGGCGAGATCTTGTGCCGCCCGAGCAGCTTGCCCCAGACGTACTGCAGCACGTCGCTGAGCTGGACGATCACGACCAGAAAGAAGAGCAGCCGCGCGTTCTTGCCCGCGTAGCCGGGAATCTCGAGCATCAGCAGCGCCGGGACATGACTGACGCAATAGACGCAGACCATGAGCCCCCACTGGATCTTGGAGCTCCGTTCCAGAAACGCGTTGGCGTCGCCGGAGATGGCGATGCGCGATGGGATGAAGAGGAAGGCGTAGACCGGGATGAGGACGCTGAAGAAGCCGTACCACTGCGTGGCCACGAGGTAGTACTGCAGGGGCAGGATGATGAAGAACACCCAGAAGAGCGCGGAATGATCGGCGGGGCGTGTCGGCGTGAGCGTGATGAATTCGCGCAAGGCGAAGAAGGAGAGGAGCCCGAAGAGAATCACCGACCCGAGGCCGCCGGTGAGCAGCGAAAGGGCGAAGACGGCCGACATCACCCACCACGCTTTGATGCGCGCGTTGAGGTTGTCGACGACGTCGCTGCGGCGCCGCCACCGCATGATCTGGCCGATGAGCGTCGCCACAACGAGTAGCGCGAGGATTCCTGCGAATAGGAGCAGCGTCTGCCGGTCGCGAATCATGGTCACCATTGCCGCAGCTCCAGGATTGCATTCCGCGCGCGGTCGAGAAACGCGTTCTTGTCTTCGTCTTCGCCGACGTGCATCGGCTCACCGAAGCTGACCGAGGCCAGCATCGGCACCGGCACGAACTCCCCTTTCGGCAGAACGCGGTTGACGTTGTTGATGTAGGACGGAATCAGATCGACGTCCGGACGCTCTTTTCCCAGCCGGTACAAACCGCTCTTGAACTGCGCGATCGTGGTTCCGTCTCCGCGCGTCCCTTCGGGAAAAATGATGAGCGAGTGCTTCTCGCCGAGCCCGTCGAGAAGGACGTCGATTGCGTTCGGCGATCCGGTGGTCGGGTTCCGTTCGACCAGGACGGCGTTGAATACTTTGACGCCGAGGTAGCGGCGCAGGCCGGGCTTGTCCCAGTAATCCTTCGCCGCAACCGGACGAGTCATGGTGCGTAGACGCGGTGGCAACGCTGCCCAGACCAGAACGAAATCGAGATGGCTGGTGTGGTTGACGAAGTAGATCCTCTGTCGATCGTCCGGCGTGAAGCCCACGCGCCGCACGTTTCCTCCCGCCAGAACACGGGCGATTCCGACGACACCCTTGGCGACGACGCGCCTCACCGCGACTCCAGCTCGGCGGCCATGCGGCGCGTCCGCCGAATCATCGTGATGATCGTCCCGACGATGATGACGATCAGCGCCAGCATCAACGCATAGTCGCGGTATCGCAAGTAGCCTGCAACCGCATCGACGATCCCTGCGAACGTGAGCGTGGCCATGCGATGCGGCTTTGCCATCGGGCCGACGAAGTCCTGCTTCGCGCGGACGGAGCCGGCCAGGACTCGCACGTACGCTGTCATCACTGCGAGCAGACCGGCGCACCATCCGAGCGTGGGCCCGAGCGAATAGAAACGAATGATGGCGTAGCCGGCCGCGACGATGATCAGTGGATCGGCGATGCGATCGGGCAGTTCGTTGAAGATGTCGCCCGTCTTCGAGGCCATCTTCCCTTCCACGGCCACCATGCCATCGAGCATGTTGCAGATCAGACGAAGCTGAATCCCTGCCGCCGCCGCAATCAACAACACGACGCGAGTTACACCCTCGGCGTCCCTGCTCGCGACGAACGCCACGCCCGCTCCGAGCGCAAAGACGACGCTGAGGACCGAGATCGTGTTCGGGCGCACCCGCCAGCGCACCAGCAGAGCCGCCAGCGCTTTCGCCCAGCCGCGGTCACGCGTCTTGAGAGGACGACGATCCATGAATCAAGCGATTGTAGTCTCGACGGACTGAGCGGTAGAAGTGAAGGAGTGATATGTGACCCGACGCTTGCTGCGTCGCGGCCCGCAGGTCATTCGGTTAGTCAGACATAGCTCAAGTGCGGACGAACGTAGGTCGGACTCTCCAGTCCGACGTAGGTCGGACTCTCCAGTCCGACAAAGGAATGTTCGTAGCGGAAACGTGAGAAGTCGGACTGGAGAGTCCGACCTACGTCAACCACTAACTCGCCCACATGCGGATCGACTCGATCTGATAATCGTTCCCCATGAACGTCACCAGGTCGCCGGTGGCGTGGCCGAGGAGCGCTTTGGCGACGTCGGACTGATTGGAGTAGACGCCGTGCTCCGGCGCGGACTCCCAAGGCCCGAGGATCGTTACTTCGCGGCGCTCGTCGCCATTCGCCAGACCGACTTTCGTTCCGACGCGGACCACCGATGTATCGACCTGCTCGGGATTGAGCACCTGCACGCGGGAGATCTCCGCGGCCAGTTCGCCGACGCGCGCCGAAAGATACTCGGCTCTGGCACGCGCCGCTTTGTACTCGAAGTTTTCGCGAAGATCGCCCATTTCGCGCGCTGCCTGAAGCGCGCGTGAGTTCGCCGGGATCTCCACCATCTTCAGATTCGTCAGCTCGGCGCGTTTCTGCTCCAGCATCTGCGCCGTGGAGTAGACCGGCTCGGCCTCGGGCTCGCGAAGGTGCGGATACTTCATCATCGCGGCGTGCTTGGCGATCTCGCGCCGGTACTCTTCGATCGCGCCGTACCGGTCGAGCGTGTCGACCAGCTTGCGAGCCTGCTCCTCGTTGTCGACGCCGCTGATGATGCGAAGCACGAGTCCGCCCTGATCGAACATGTCTTTGAGCCGCGCGCGAACGGCTGAGAACTCATCGGAGTTGATCGCGTCGATGATCTGGAAGAGCAGGTTGTAATTCGTCTTCTCGGTCAGCGTCTCCTGTTCGTTGAGCTGCTTGACGAACCAGTAGAAAGCGCGCGGATGGCGGCGTGGGTAGCGAAGGGTCTCGTCGATCAGACGATCGCGCAGGTCCGTGTGGCCGCCTTCTTCGAGCGCGGCAACGATGAGCGACATGATGCGCGGCTCTTCATCGAGGAAGAAGACCTCGGTGTAGACCTTCGGCCACTCCGGGTGCATCTCGCGCACCTGTGTGAGCGCGCGCTCGCGGAGCGGCTTGTCGGTCATGGCGGCGATGACCCGTGACGCCAGCGGCCCGGTGATGAGGGTCTTCGGATCGATCAGCGTGGTGTACTCGCCGGGGAGCGTTTCAAGCGTCGCAGCGATCTGCCACGCCGCCGCCGGATCCCGCGGCGCAATGCGCGCGGCCTCGGCAGCGAGCTTGCCCGAGAAGTAGTCCGCCAGATCCTTGCTCCGCGCGCTGTGCTTGCGCGCAAGATCGAGTTTGACCTTCGGCTCCGCGCGATCGAAGTCGCGCTTGATGGTCTGATCGGCCTCGCCGGTCGACGAGCTCCACGAGTAGTTTGCCTTCGCGCCGCTGCCGCTGATGACGATCTGCGTGTTCTTGCGCGCCGCGGTCCACCAGG
>DATLVW010000531.1:0-2053 GCA_035577085.1 Thermoanaerobaculia bacterium | reverse complement strand
CGGCCGTTCCGCTCGTAGACGTGGCACTGATGAGTGAGAGCGAGGATGGCAATACGTCGGTGAGCTCGTTGCCTGGGTTGTCGCCCTGCGCAACCGAGCCGGTGTTCGTGAGGACGATCGTGTAGGTTACCTGCGACCCTTCCGCGTGAATCGCTCCGTTGACGGGCTTCGAAGCCGTGACGTTGATGGGGGCTGCCACGACGACTTGAACGGTCGAGGAGTTGTTGGCGTTGTTCGCGTCAGGTGTGGAGCTGCCAGTTTGCGCAGTGTTGTTGATCGTGGTTCCCGGCGTGGTCGTGGAAGCGATGATGACGTTGAGCGTGAAGCTGGCGCCGCTTCCGACGGTCATCGATGCGAGTGAACAAGTGACTGTTCCATTGGCACCGGGCGCCGGTGTCGTGCAGGACCACCCGCCCGGTGCGATCAGTGATGTGAAGCGAAGAGTGGCCGGAAGAACGTCGGTCATCGTGACGGTGGCCGCGTTGCTCGGTCCGTTGTTGGAGACGATGATCGTGTACTGCAACGCGCTTCCCGGAAAGTCAGTCGCCGGTGCCACGCTCTTCGTCACCGCGAGGTCCGCCGATGCGGTCGTCTGCACACTCGCCGTCGCGGAGTCGTTAACCGGGAACACATCGTCCGGCGACGAGACGGTCGCGGTTCCTGTGAGCGTCGACCCCGAAGCTGTCGATGAGTCGACCTGCGAGACAACGGTTAATACTGCCGACGACGAGGGGCTCAGCGATGTCGTGAGCGAGCAGGTGACCGTTCCGTTGGCGCCCACGGGCGGTGTGATACACGACCATCCCGCCGGTGGAGCAACGGATACGAACGTTGTTGATGCAGGCAGCGGCAGGCTGACTGAGGCAGTCGTTCCCGTGCTCGGTCCGTTGTTCGTGACGGTTAATGTCCATGTCAGGTTCGTTCCCGCATCCACCGGATTTGGCGACGCCGCGAGTGCGATGCTGAAATCGGACTGCGTGGAGATGATGACGTCGACCTGCGCGGAGTTGTCGTTGTCACTCGGGTCCGGCGTGGTGCTGGTGATCGTCGCCGTCGTGCTGTAGGTGCCAGCGGGAGCGGTTGGCGCGGTCGAAGCGGTAATCGTGAAGGACACGGTCCCCGGCGCGAGCGTCGGAGCGGTGCAGCTCACCGTTCCGTTGCTGCCCACGGACGGATGCGTACACGACCAGCCGGCCGCCGCGGCCGCGGACTGGAAGAGGACGCCGGACGGCAGCGGGAACGTCAGCGTCATGGTCAACGCATCGTCCGGGCCTTCGTTGCTGACGTTGATCACGTAGTCGAAGTTGGCTCC
Source organism: Thermoanaerobaculia bacterium (assembly GCA_035577085.1). GTDB lineage: Bacteria > Acidobacteriota > Thermoanaerobaculia > Gp7-AA8 > Gp7-AA8 > JADGNZ01. The sequence goes on along the minus strand of DATLVW010000531.1, from coordinate 741 downwards.
CGCGACCACGGGTTGGGGCTGGGTGACGGCAACCTGGATGGAAGCGCTTGCGGACTGGGCTGCTGCCTGGCTTGGTACAAATAAAAACGCACTAATGGCAATTGCAAGGGAGAAACGCAACATTATTTACCTCTCAAACGGGGACGAGTCCGCTGCGGCCATTATGTGTCAGGCCATCAAATCCAGCGTCCCGACGTGACGTTCGCGCAAAAAAGGCGTACGCTTTTTTCTGTCACACAGTCGTCACAGGAGGATCAAGATGCCACCGCTCGAATACATCACTCTCGCCGGCCTCGTGGTACTCGCAGTCCTGCTCTGGGTCTACTCGCGTATGCGCAGCAAATACCGCATCGACGAAATCCTGGCCAAACATCGCGGATCGGCAAGCGTTTGCAGCCGCGCCAATCTCCTGGAAGGGATGGAGATGATCCCCGTGGCTCTGGCCCTGAAGAACGACGCCATCTACTACGAGAACACGGACATTCAGGCGTCGATCGAGTTGGCGCTCATCGAAGAAGTCGAATACGACGACGAGACGGCTACCGGCCACACGATGCCGGGAAAAGTCCTGCGCATCCGCGCACACAATCACGTCTTCGAATTCGCGCTCGACCTGCCGACGGCACGGCAGTGGGAGGCCGCTTTTCCCCCGAGACGCATCGACCGCGCCCGTGCAGTCTGACGCGATCTCGACGGCGGAGGAATCGCCTTCGCCGCAGCCGCTGTTGTGTGTGGTTCGCG
>DATLVW010000530.1:0-16215 GCA_035577085.1 Thermoanaerobaculia bacterium | reverse complement strand
GTGAAACGTCAGCGCCACCATCTGTGAGAGATGCGACATCGCCGACTCGCCGCTGTATGCCTGCCAGTTCGTATTCGTGGTGAAGGAAACGGCGGTGTTCCAGGCCAGGTCGGGAGGAACAGCACCGAGCTTGTCCGGATTGAGCGGAAGGAGATGCTGCAGTCGCAGGATGGCGTACGTGAACAGCAAACCAACGCTATTGAAGAGCAGCATGGCGATCGTGTACTGCATCCAGTCGTGCTCGCGCTTCTCGTCGACCCCGCCGGCGCGGTAAACGAACCGCTCCACTGGCCGAAGTAAAGGATCGAGGAAGGTCCTCTCGCCGCAGAACACGCGACGCATGTAGAGTCCGAGCGGCTTCGTGACGGTTAGGATCAACAGGAAATAGATGGCGATTTTCAATAGCTCGAGCGTAGTCATTAAAGATCTTCCGCGCGGACCAGCGCATACAGCAGGTAGATCAAAGCGAATACAGCGAGAACGAGTCCGACGATGGCTTCGAATGTCATAGCAGCCTCAAACCTTGTCGCAAGCGCGCGTGTACCAGATCGATCCGGCAAACAGGGCGAAGGTCAGAATGACGAAAATCAGATCCCACATGATGTGTCCCCTAGAAAGTCACTACCGCGCCGATGACGGCGATGGTCTGGTTGTTGGTCGATTCGTTTGTCTTGCGATCGAAGACGGCCGCAGTGGAATGGTCGTGCCGCCCTTCGATCTTCACGATCAAGTTCGTGACCGGGTGAAACTCGTACGTCAGCGTCTCCTCGGTGAGCTTCTGCGCCGCGCCGCTGACGGCATTGTCCGGATCGTGGAAGAGAGAGCCGCGCACGGCCACGGCATGGCGGTCGTCGAACGTGTAGCGGGCGAAGCCGGCAATGCCTAGCCAGTTGGCGGCTGCGTCGCCGGGAAGCTCCTGATGTCCGCGATCGATCGAGCCGGCCAGACTCAGCTTCGCTGTGGCCTTATACGAAGCGATCAGATCGCCGAAGTGACGCCAGTGTGTGTTGTCATGAGGCAGCTCAGGCCCGTCGAATGTATTGAGCGAGGTGGCGAGCTGGTCGCTCGTATAGGTGATCTTCACGCCGATCGCTTTCGCGTCATTGTTGTCCTTGATGTGCTGCCATCCATTGAGGACGTGAACGTCGCCGCTCCAGTGGCTGTCGACCTGGTAGGTGGCATGGACGCCGGTCTGGTAAAAGGGCGAAAGCTCACCGGGCCACGAGCGCATGTAGTTCCAGTCGTCCTTCGAATAGAAGGATTCGAAGCCGATGTGCGACGGATAGATGCCGCCTTCGATGGTCAGCTTGTCGGATACTTTGTAGATTACGGAGGCCTGGTAAATATGACGAAAGCCCTTGCTCTCTGCGGCATGAATCACATCCGCACCGTCCCCGGCAACCAGCGATAAATGAAAGCCGAGTGGCGCAGCGTCGCGGACGATTTTAACGGCTGCAAGATTGAGACGGAGCTCGTTCGCACGCTCCGCAGTGCTGCCGGTGCCAGGAAAGAAGGAGTCGTGCGATGCGGGATCGTTACTGTTCCAGGCGTAATAGCCGTCGACGAATCCGTGAATGGTGACCGGCTTTGGCGGGTCCTCTGCACGAGCCACAACGGCGATGAGAAGGACAGCGAAGGCCAAAACACAAAACGAACGTGTTCTCACTCGCGGCTCCTGACGAATAGCGCCGGAGCGATGATCCAGGCGATCAGGATCACGCACCGCAGTCCGCCATTTGCCGGCGGACCTATGAGGGCAGTCCACTGTCGCCCCTGGTTGGCCGTCATAGCGATTTCTGTGGCGATCCCGAGAAGCACCCACGTGGTGCCGACCAGCAGCGCGTGGTCAAGGGTGGATGCGGGCATAACCAGCCTGACGTACATTCCCGCGACGGCGACAATGAAGACGACTTCGATTGCCACGCAGATCACCGGCGACGTCGCGTACATGCTTCGATTCGCGACAGCGACAAGCAGCGCTGCCACACCCCAGAAGACCACGATCACCGCGGCCCTCGTCGCTGCGTTGTGCTTCCGTTGCGCGGCTTGGCGATCGATCGACTGCGTCATGCTGATCATGGCCGGCCCTCCCGACGAACGCTCCAACACGCGGTCGGATAGGACCTTGTTAATAAGAACGAAAACGCGGCGGTTGAAAGCAGTTAAGAGTGGATTAAGAGTGTCGAAAGGCTCAGGAAGGTCTTAAGAATCAGATCAATGGCTGCGCGGGGCGCGCTTCCGTCGCGGTATCGTTTCGGCGGCTGAAAGAAGAAGAGTTGCCAGCTTTAGCAATTGCCGGTGCTAGGCTGGGACTGCATGCGGATCGCTCCGGTCGTGGCCTTGCTTCCTTTGCTGATGGCGCATTGCGCGGTCGAGCCGCGTCACGACTATCGCGCCGATTACAACCAGGCTCGCGCGTCGCTGGCTTCGAGAAAGAGGGGCGCGCCGGGGCTGGGCGTCGCCCTCAATCGTGCATGGTCCGCCGTCGCCAACTGGACGGCGGGATTCCTCGATGAGCATCCCGACGCTACCGCGGAGCAACTGGCGAAAGCCATCATCGCGCTCGAACCTCGGCGGCCGTGCTCCCAGGACGACGACGAGCACTGTTTCCACCTGGACGCAACGGCTGTCCTCTTGAACGGTCCGCCAGCGACGACGTTTGCTGTGGCCGCAAACTATCCGAAGAGCGGGACCTTCTTCGTCGTCGCACGCGCGCGCGACGGCCATTTCGGCGCGATGTGGAACATCAAAGATGTTGCGCTGCGGCACTACGCGTCGCGCGATGAGATCGGCTATTGGGCCTGGACCGGAGGCGGCTGGGGCGACGGGCCGCCCACGAGCATCATCGGTTCACTTCCGCGTTCCGCATCAGGTCACCCGCGCTTTTATGTTGACGCGGTAGCAGCGGCCGAAGCGGGCGGTACGTACAGGAAGCAGTTCAGCGTGTGGGAGTGGGACGGCGTCGAGGCCAGGCCGCTCTTCATCAAGTCGTATTCGGTCTCCTTCGAAACCGCACCGGTGACGGTGAAGGACGGCAACGTCTCCATCCCGGCCAAGGGCGAGTACAAAAGCTTCTTCACGTGCGGTATGTGCCCGGAACCACATGTTCTCCGCACTCTTCGCGTGAGTCCCGACGGTGTGCACGACCTCGGCACCAGCGATGGTGAGCCTGAGATGCGATGTGTCGATGAACTGTGGGACCGCCTGATCCATGGGCAGCCGGCAGCCGGCCTCGCCTCTCCCGAAGTGGTCGCTGCACTCCGTCCGATCGTGGAGGATGTAAAACACCCGGCCGGATCGGACCTGAGCAACTCATTGGGGATGATCGAGATCCCGAAAGTCTCCAATGAGGATGGACGTCGATTCCTTCTCATCGCGTCGGAAGATCTCGATTGCAGGCAGTTGCGTTTCGAGATTGGATCGGCCGCAAGCGGCGCTTGCCTCCGAACGTTGCGCGTTCTCAACCCATGCGCGAAGTAACGAAGGGCGAGACTCCAGCGCTCGGCAGGACTTACAGCACCCGAATCGGAAGAACCATCGCCTGAATGCCTTCGAATTGCAGCCGGCGCTGAATGGCGTGAGGGGTTTCGTTGTGGAGCAGCCGGTGATACCACTTCTCTTCTTTGAAGATCAGGCGTCCTGTGAAGAAGATCGCGCGCGGAAACTCTTTCGCGACCTCGAGACAGATCGCTTCGACCGTGGCCACTGCTTCGGTGCCGAGGGCCATCCGATAATCGGCGCGGAAACCGTGGCCCTGAGCCCATGCCACGTACTTCAACAGGTTGGCCTCGGTGTTCGTTTGCAGACGGCCAAGCTCCTCGGCGCCTTTGAAATTGCCGGAGTCGACCACCGCGGCGGAGACGAAGACCAACTGTTTGAAGTAATTCGGAAAGGCCTTGTGAATCGACAGGATCTGGTGGAGCCCGAATCCGGAGAACGACGAGATACTGATCACCGCGGTGGGCAGTTTCGGGTCCAGTTCCGAAGGGCCGGTGGCGGTTCCCGTCTCGGGAAGCGGAACCGTCGTCAGAATGTCGTCGAGCCGCTTCAGGCCCGCACGGACCTCGTCATAGTGACGGCGGATCGCGAAGCAGAGGGCGATCACGAGTCCTGTAATGACCACGGTGACCCATCCGCCATGGGAGAATTTCTCAAATACCGTGATCACCAGGATGCTGAGACACATCAACAGTCCGGTTCCGTGGATTGCGACCTGGCTTTTCCATTTAGGCTCCTTGTCTCGGTCTTTGATCCAATGCCGCGCCATTCCCAGCTCGGTCAGGGAGAAGGTGATGAACACGTTGATGGAGTACATGACCACCAGCGTGAGGATGTCTCCTCGGGTATACAACAGCGCGGCCGCGGCGGCGATCCCCATCATGTAGACGCCGTTCTTGGTGACGAGCCTGTCGGAGAGCTGGCTGAAACGGTGCGGCATCCAGGAATCGAGCGCCATATTGCTGAGAACGCGCGGTCCGTCGAGGAAGCCCGCTTGCGCGGCCACGAACAGCAATGCCGCCTCGGCCACGAGACAGAGGATCACGAACCCCGTGCCTGCGGATAAGGTTCCGATGTGCCAGCGGCCGAACAGGTTCGTCAGCAGCACGGCGTTCATCGTCTTTCCCTCTGCCGGTGTCGAGTTCGTGAGGAGATAGGCAAACATGATTCCGCCGGCCGTGAACGCCAGCGAAGCGGCCATGAGCGCCATGGTCCGCTTCCCCGTGCGGACACGCGGCTCGCGAAGCATCGACACGCCGTTCGAGACAGCCTCGATTCCGGTGTACGTGCCGCCGCCAAGCGAGTAGGCGCGCAGGAGAATGAGCATGAGCGGCAGGAATCCGATCGTGCTGACGGAATGGGAGTAGTCGACATGCGCGTCGTGAAAGACCTTGGGCAGGCCTGTCGCGTGAGAGGCGATCGCATACACGATCGCAAAGCCATGTGTGACGATGAACAACACGAAGATCGGCGCGAGGATATTGACCGATTCCTTGACGCCGCGGAGGTTCAGAACGATGAGGATGAAGAGGATGAGGAATTCGGTGAGCAGTTTGTAGGGCGCCGCGGAGAGCGGAAGGAACGACCAGAGCTGATCGCAGCCGCTGGCAATCGACACCGTGATCGTCAGAACGTAGTCGACCAGCAAAGCGCAGCCCGACACGACGCCGACTTTGCTCCCCAGCAGCTTCGTGGCCACGAGATATCCGCCGCCACCTCCGGGAAAGTGTTGAATCAGGTTCGAGTACGCGATCGAAATGACCGCGATCGTCACCGCCGTCATCGCTACGAGAATGATCGACAGGTGCGAGTGCGGTCCCAGTGCTTTATAGGCTTCTTCAGGACCGTACGCCGACGATGACAATCCATCCGCGCCGAGCCCGACCCATGCCAGAAACGCGATGAGCGAGACGTGATGAAAGATCTTCGGATCGCTCACGTCGCGCGGCGGGCCGACGATCATCCGCCGCACGCGTTGAATCGTCGACTGCTCCGGTGGTTGGTCGTTCAAGACCATGAGCTCAGGCGTGGTGTCTGACAAATAGCGCCGGCGCAATGAGCCACGCGATGAGCAGTACGCAGCGCAGGCCGCCGTGCGCAGGCGAGCCCAGAAGGGCGAACCATTGCCGGCCGGAGCTCGCCGTCATGATGATCTCCGCGGAGATCGCCAGAAGTACCCACGTGGTACCGACGAAAAGCGCATGATCGAGCGTCGACTCGGGAGACACGATCCGGATGTACACCGCCGCCACCGCGACGATGGTGCCCACCTCGATAGCGGCACTTGCCAGTGGTGAAGTTGCATCCAGCCTCTGATGCGCGAGGGCGACGAGAAGTGCGGCCAGGCTCCAGAAGACAACGGCCATCACCACTCGTGTCACGCCGTGACGCTTCCGGCCGTGGACAGAGGACGCTTCCGAGTGAGTCGCATGCGAGACCATACCGGTCTCAAACTCTATTGGCGGATTGGTAGCGGAAACACTTAAGAGTCGATAAAGAGTTTCGAAAGGCTTATCCGCAGATGACGCAGAGGGACGCAGATAAAAGCCTCGCATCTGTGAACATCTGCGTCATCTGCGGATCAAATCGGTTCGGCAATGAAGCGATAGCCAACCCACGGCTCGGTCACGATGTAGAGCGGCTCGGACGGGTTCGGCTCGAGCTTCTTGCGGAGGGAGCTCATGTGAACGCGGAGCGTGTCGGCGCTGGTGCTGGGGGCGGAGCGCCAGACTCGCGCGATGATCTGTTCGATGAACATCGGTTTGCCTGCGTTCGTGGCCAGCAGTTCGAGAAGGGAGTACTCGGTCGGCGTCAGACGCAATTCGCGTCCGCCCTGCACGACGCGGCGGCGATCGAGCTCGATCGTCAAGTCGGGGAAATTGAGCGTCGTCGATGGTGGCGCGGTGCGGCGTAGTTGTGCCCGGACGCGCGCCAGGAGCTCGGCCATCGAAAAGGGCTTCGTCACGAAGTCGTCGGCGCCGAGGTCGAGGGCGCGGACTTTGTCGGGATCGGCGCCGCGGACCGAGAGGACGATGACGGGAACTCGCGACGACGCACGGATTCCGGCGATGAGCTCGAATCCGTCCGAGCGCGGCATGGCCAAATCGGTGAGCACGAGATCGGGAACCTGCGACTGAAAGGCACTCATCCCCTCGGCTCCATCGGCCGCTGTGGTCGTCGAATAGCCGTTGGCGCGCAGCTCCTTCGAGAGCGAGTCGCGGATGGCGGGATCGTCATCGACGATGAGAATGACGTTCGAGATCGTCATGCGCGCTCCTCGGCGGGCAAGGACGCCGCGGGAAGATCGACGCGGGCGATGGTGCCGCCGCCCGCCCGCGGCGCGAGACCGATACTGCCGCCGTTCGCGGCGGCAAGGCCGCGCGCGATCTCCAGGCCGAGGCCGCGTTGGGCGAGATCGGTCGTCTCGGTGGCTACGTTGCCGTCCGCATCGACCACACCGGGCGGAAGGCCGGGACCGCGGTCGAGGATCTCGATACGCATCTTGTCCGCGTCGATGGGATGTTTGCGCGCCACGAGCTCGATTGTCGCATTCGGCGGCGACACGCGATGCGCGTTCTCGACGAGGTTGACGAGAATCTCCAGCGCCAGCGAGGGATCGACGTTGGCATCAGGGCAGTCCGGCTCGACGTGAACCGTGATGGGCCGCGCGCTGAAGACGATGGGGAGGTTCTCGCGCGTGGCGCGAAAGAGATCGGCGGGCGGCGTCGGCTCGCGGTGCGGCTTCGACTTGCCTGCCTCGAGCCGCGCCATGGCCAGGAGGTTGTCGATGCGTCTCCGCAGCCTCGCAGTCTCCTCGGCGATGGCACCGATGTCTTCGAGCAACTCGGGGTCGGCTCCCGCGCGGCGCCGGATCGACTCCGTCCGAATCGATACAGCGGTAATCGGCGTGGTGAGGTCGTGCGAGATAGCCCGGAGCAGCGAGGTCTTGAGGGCTTCGCTTTCACGCAGGGCGCGAACGTGGGCGTTCTCTTCGATGAAGCGTTCCCGTTCCACTGCCAGCGCCACGAGCCGGGCCGCGGATTCAAGCGTCTGCTTGGAGGCCTCGGTGCCGCGAGCGACGAGCGCGCCCGTGGTTTTTCCGCCGACGATGAGTGGGAGGTAGACGTCGCGTCCGAGTGGCGACGGAAACTCCAGTGACTCTTTGTGGCGTCCGACGCCGGCGATCAGGTCTTCGATCTCGTCAGGCTTGTCGCCGGTCCACGAGACGATGTTCTGCCGGAAGGGACTGCCGTCGAAGAGAACGAGTCCGCCTGCGCGCGCGCCGAGGAGCTGCAACGCGCGCCCTGCCGCCTCGCCGAGGGCGCCGACGCGGTTCGTAGCCGCGAAGAGGTCGATGCTCAATCCGTAGAGCGTCTCCAACTCCGTCCGCCGCTGCTTCGCCTTCTCGGCCTGCACGTGCGCGGCGACGACGAGACGGTTCACGGTGACCGAGGCGACGAGAAAAGCGACCAGGGCAAACCAGTTGGCCGGGTTCTCGATCGTGAACGTATAGAGCGGCGGAAAGAAGAAGAAGTTGTAGCAAAGCGTGGCGATGACCGACGACACGGTTCCGGCCAGCAACCCGCCCCAGACCGAGATCAGAAGGACGACGATGAGGTACGCGAAGCCGACGGTGTTCGGATTGAGCCTGAGCGCCGAGCCGCCGGCGGTGACGACCGCGATCGACCCGAGCGCGGCGATCCAGATGAGGATGGGATTCGTTCGCCGGTCCATGCTCAGACCAGTGAAACACAGGAGGGACCAGATGAGCGTAAAGGAGGGCTAAAGATCGGCGTAGATCTTGATTACGGGCGAGAATCTCGTTTAAACCCCTGAACCACAGAGACACAGAGGACACAGAGTCATTGTCGTGTCCTCTGTGTTCTCTGTGTCTCTGTGGTTCAAAGAGAGTTTGATTCGATCGGCACCTACTTCCCTCGCAGGGAGTTTTGACACCGTTTCATCGCAGAAATGGAACCCCATCCGCGATCTCCGGCAGCGCTATTCTTCTCCGAATCTGGCATCATGGCATCCAATCACCCACTGTCGGCCGTAAGTCTGTCGGTACTCAAACAATTTTCAGGAGGAGATTTGTATGAATAGTCGTGATCTGGCTCGTTACCTCGTTCTCGGTGGTGTCATCGCTGGCCTCAGCGCCGGTACCAGTCTGCGTGCTGACCAGGCAAGGTCGAACACGCTTTCTCTCAACCAGTCGTCGCAGGCCGTGCAGATGGCTGACAAGGCCAAGGCCGCCGACAAGCATGCCTGTAAAGGCCTCAACGGCTGCAAGGGCCTCGGCGCCGACGGCAAGAATGCCTGCAAGGGCCAGGGCTCGTGCGCGTCGAAGGAATACAAGCACAGCTGCGCCGGCCAGAACGCCTGCAAGGGTCAGGGCGCCGGCGGCAAGAACGAGTGCAAGGGCAAAGGCTCCTGCGCCGTTCCTCCGAAGGCTTCGTAATCCACCACTCCCCGGAGGACGGGTCGGCCGTCCTCCTCGGGGGGTGGGAAGTGGGGGGTGGGATGTGGAAGAGATGTTCGGCGACTAGTAAGCTGGCCAGTCGCACGAGCTCTCTCCCACCCCCCACCCCCTCCAAAGAACCCATGAATCGATTCAACTTCCCTGACCTCGGAGTCGGCATCGGATTGCGGACCGTGCATTACGCGCACATCCTCGATGCGCAGCCCGATATCGACTGGTTCGAGGCACTCTCCGAAAACTATCTCGACACCGGCGGTCGTCCTCGCTACGTGCTGGAGACGATCGCCGAGCGATACCCGATCGTTCTTCACGGCGTCTCGATGTCGATCGGCGGCACCGATCCGATCGATTTCGATTACCTCCGGAAACTGAAGGAGCTGGCACGGGGCGTCAACGCCCGCTGGATCTCCGACCACCTCTGCTGGACCGGCGTCAGCGGACGCAACGTCCACGATCTTCTGCCGATGCCGTACAACGAGGAATCGCTTCGCCACACCGCCGCGCGCGTGCGCGTCGTCTCCGATTTCCTGGAGACGCCGCTGGTCGTGGAGAATCCGTCGTCGTATGTCGAGTTTGCAACATCGACGATGACGGAGTGGGATTTTCTGGCAGCGCTGGCAGCCGAGAGCGACTGCGGACTGCTGCTCGACGTAAACAATATCTACGTCAGCTCCTTCAACCACGGCTTCGATCCGAATACGTACGTCGACGCCATCCCCGCCGATCGCGTCGTGCAAATCCACCTGGCAGGACACGCGAACCACGGCACGCACATCATCGACACGCACGACAATTTCGTCATCGATGAGGTGTGGCAGCTCTACGGCCGCGCCTGCGCGCGCACCGGCAACGTCGCGACGCTGATGGAGTGGGATTCGGATATCCCGGATTTCGAGACCGTGCATGCTGAGGCGCGGAAGGCGGAGGCGTTTCGCGGGAGTGGGGAGTCGGGAGTCGGGGGTCGGAGAAAAAGCAAAACCAAAGGCAAGACTAGCTCTCTCCGACACCCGACGCCTGACACGCGACCCCCGCAAGACGTAGAGGCCGTGTATGTCTGACGTGCTCGGAGGGAGTGGGGAGTCGGGGGTGGGGAGTCGGAGCAAAAGCAACCCCAAATCTCTCCGACCCCCGACCCCCGACACGCGACCCCCGGGGAGCACGTCGGGAGTCGGAGAAAAGGCAAAACCACGTCTCTCCGACACGCGCCCCCCGAAGCGCGACCCCCGCAAACCACGTCTCTCCGATACCCGACCCCCGACACGCGACCCCCGCAACCTCCCACTTGCCCCGCTGCAGGAGTGGATGCAGGCGGTGGTCACGCATCCTGGCGATGTGTATGAGGCAGCCGAGGCGGCGGCGATTGGCGTCGATTCGGTGGTGTTGCCGTCGAAAACGCTGCAGCCGATTCAGCGGGTCGGGATCTATCACGGCATGTACATGCTGCGGATGATCGAGGCGCTGGAGGCCGACTACGAAGCGCTCGTATACATGATGGGCGGGCACGCGTTCGGTCATCTGGTGCGGGAGTACGTGCAGCACTTTCCGTCGCGAAGCTACACGCTGAACCGGCTCGGCGACCATCTGCCGGAGTTCATCGCCAGCTCGACGTTGAAGAGGAAAACGTTCCTCGCTGATCTGGCCCGCCTCGAACTGGCGATGACGCATGTATTCGAAGAGGCCGAAGCCGCGCCGATGGCTCCGGACGCGATCGCCGCCGTGCCGCCGGAGCGGATCGAATCGTTGCGCTTCACGCCAATCCCGGCACTCCGTCTTCTGACCTTTGCATCCAACGCGAATGACGTCTTCCAGGCGTTTCGTGAAGAGCGTCCGGCTGAGCCGCGCCGCGGGAAGTCCTGGCTTGCGGTTCACCGGCGCGATTACGGCGTCCATCGCATGCCGCTTTCGCAGGAAGCCTTCACATTTCTAGGCTTTCTCGTTTCCGGAGAGACCATCGGCAGTGCCATCATGAAGTTTGCGCGCCGCTTCCGGCGGATGCCGGAGCAGCAGGACCTCTTCAACTGGTTCCGCGACTGGAGTGAGGCTGGGCTTTTTGCGGCAATTGCCATCACCGAACAGGAGACGTGATGATCGACAAGCTGGTGCGGTGGTACGACGTGGTCATGTCGCGCGGATTCGACAAGCTGCGCAGTCCGCTCCTGCTCGTGCTCCGGCTCATGTTCGGCTGGGAGCTGTTTCAAACAGGGAAGGGGAAGCTGCAGAACATCGACCGCTTCACCGAGTTCATCGCGCACCTGCACATCCCGATGCCCGGCGTGACCGCCCACTTCGTCGCTTCGCTCGAGTGCGTCGGCGGTCTGCTTCTCCTCCTCGGGCTGTTCGCGCGTCTGATCTCCATTCCTCTGACGATCAACTTCATCGTGGCGTATGTGACCGCCGATCACGAAGCGCTGGTCGGATTCTTCAAGGATCAGGATGCCTTCACGAGCGCGGCGCCGTTCCTCTATCTCCTCGTATCGCTGATCATCCTCGCCTTCGGTCCGGGTTTTTTCTCAGTGGATGAGGTGATCAGGCGAATGCGCCGGCGCAAGGCGTGATCAGTGGATCCGTACGATAGGTCGGATCCGTCCGATCAGGTCTGAATCTCGCTCTCGACCGCGAGACCGCGCAGCCCCGAAACCCCGCGACCGCGTGTTATCGTCCGTTCTCCTCCCGAGGAGGCGAATGGGGTCTGGTGGCTCCCGCGGTCTTCAAAACCGTTGTTTCGGCGCGGAAGCGTCGAAGGGTCGGTTCGATTCCGACCCGCCTCCGCCAACCGGCGCGAGAAACCGCGCACGCTGATCTTCTGGCGGATAGAAGTCATCGACGGTGAGTTGCTGATGCAACCGCCAGAATAATCTGTCATCATCACGCCGCCCAACCTCCCCACCGGCCTCCCCACAACCAAAGGACCTCGCATGAAACGATTCTTCGTCTCTCTAATGGTAGCGCTCGTCGTGCTGCCCGGTTTCGCCGCCCCGGCCAAGAAGAAAAAGGTTAAGCCGGCCGGCGATCAGGAAGTACTCGTCGCCCTGAAGACGGAGGACCGCAAGCCGGTCCCGCAGGACAAGGCCCGGAAGACTATGGGCGCCGACGACGATCCGGATGCCACCAGGACCTCCGGCCCGGTGGCGGTCGGGCCCGCGGTTCAGACGCGGATGAGCAAAGCATCGTCGAACAAACTCGACCTTCGTTCGCTCCCGTTCGTAGCCCCGGACAAGGTCGAGCGCCCCGAGCGCGAAGCGCCGCCGTCGAATCCGACCGCAGCAGGCGCCCATATCATCGGAGGCCCGCCATCGACTCTCTTCCCGCAGCCGCCGCAGAGAAGCGCGCCGGCACCTGCCCCTCTCACGACCTTCGACGGTCTCGATTTCGCCACCTGGGGCGCCGGCCATCCTCCTGATACGAACGGCGATGTGGGACCTACCTATTACATCCAGACCATTAACACCTCGATCGGCGTTTTCCGGAAGTCCGACGGCGTGCGCGTGGCCGCCTTCACCTTCAACACCTTCATGAGTCAGGGACACTTCGGGAATCTCTGCGACACGAACAACTTCGGTGATCCCGTCGTCCTTTACGACAGCTTCGAAGACCGCTGGATCATCACCGACTTTGCGTTTCAGCTTTCGAGCGGCAACGTCGTCAACCCACCGGGCAACTTCCAGTGCTTCGCCGTCTCGATGAACGGCGATCCGGTCACCGGCGGATGGAACTTTTACTCAATCAACACCACCGGCGGCCTCGGCGATTACCCGAAGCTCGGCATCTGGCCGGACGGTCTCTACATGTCGGTGAACATGTTCGGCTACCCATCCGGAGCGGCGTTCCAGAACACGAGGTTGTACGCGCTGAACAAGGCGCAGATGTATGCGGGCAGCCCGACCGTGAAGGTCGTTTCATTCGACCTGCCGGGAGATCAGTTCACAGTCATTCCGGCGAACGCGCGATTGCAGACCGGCACGCCGCCCACAGGAAGTCCGAACTACTTCGCCTCGGTCTGGAACTTTCTGGACTCAGTCCAGATCTGGAAGTTTCATGTCGATTGGGATCATCTTCCGCTCTCTACCGTCACCGGTGCCTCCGATGCCACCGCGGCATCGTGGTGGGAGCAGTACAACCGGAGCGGTACTACGACCGCGCCCAGTCCCGCAAACTTCCTCGACACGCTCTACCCCCGGCTCATGGTGCAGAACCAATATTCGAAGTTCGGCCCCGCGGAATCGTTGTGGCTGAGCCATACCGTCGGCGCCGGAAATCCCGGGCCGGCGAACGTCACGTCGGCCCAGGCCGCCGTTCGCTATTACCAGGTCGATGTCACGGGCGGTACGGTCGCCACCTCGACGCCGCAGGCCTTCACGTTTAGCCCTGATGCAACGGTCTTCCGTTACATGCCCAGCGTAGCGGTCAACCGAGCCGGTGACCTGGCGATGGGATACACGACATCGAACGCCACGACCAATCCCACGCTCAGTTATGCCGGCCGTCTGGCCGGTGATGCGCCGAACACCATCACTCTCACCGAGCAACTGCTCTTCGCTGGAACCGGCTCGCAAAGCGGCACCTGCGGCACCACCTGTACCCGCTGGGGCGACTACAGCGCCATGACGCTCGATCCGGACGGCTGCAAGTTCTGGTACACGAACGAGTACTACGGCGTCACCGGCCTCAATCATCAAACCCGCATCGGCTCGTTCGTTTACCCGTCGTGTACTCCCGTGGGATCGGGCGGCAGCGTGCAGGGAACGGTCACCGCAGCAGTTGGAGGCGCGCCGATCAGCGGCGCGACGGTGAATCTCGGCGCACGGACGACAACGACCACTGCGTCCGGCGGCTACACCTTCTCCGGCATTCCGGCGGGAACGTATCCCACGATTACCGCCAGCTATGTTGGCTACAACCCCTCGACAGCCAACTCCATCGTGGTCACCGACGGCGGCACGACGACGCAAAACTTCTCGCTCACGTCCGCAAGCAATGGTAGCTGCCTCGTCGACACGACGCAGACGGACTTCCAGAGCGGCGTCGCCACGAACGTGGAAGTGACCTCCAGTCCCGGCGACGTCAAGCTAACGAATCCGAACCTCGTCGACCAGCAGAGCGTCACGTCGATCGCAGGCGGCTTCGGCCTCACGTCTACGGGCTGGAACGGCCAGACTTTCAAAGCCGGCGTCAGCGGCACGCTTGTGGCCGTCGACGTCAATCTCTTCTGTCTGACCTGCACCGGCACCACGCCGAACTTCACTGCATCCATCCGGGCCACGACCGCGGGCCTTCCGACCGGAGCGGATCTGGTATCGACGACGATAGCCGGCTTCAACGACGGAGGAGCCGGCAGTACGCACACCGCCGATTTCAGCGCCACACCGTTCACTCTCACCGCAGGCACCACCTACGCGTTCATCATCCGTCCCGTCGCCAACCCATCGGCCGGCGGCTATGACTTCAGCGTCAGTTTCACACCGAATCCCTATGCCTTTGGCAGCCGCATCTCGTCCACCAATAGCGGTGCCACCTGGGCCGCTACGACGACGCGCTCGGCAATCTTTCACACCTACGTGAACAATGGCTTCTCGCCGTCCGGCAACCTCATCTCTTCGGTGAAGGACGGCAATCCGTCGATCGGCAATTCGCCGACGTGGTCGACGCTGTCATGGAACGCCGTTACTCCGGCGAACACGTCAGTGCAGTTCCAGGCCGCCGGCGCCAGCAGTCCCAACGGCCCGTTCAACTTCGTCGGTCCGGACGGAACCGCCGGCACGTTCTTCACGACCTCGGGTGCGTCGATCGCGCAGTTCAACGGCTCCCGCTATCTGGAGTACAAGGCCATCCTCTCATCGACGAACAACACCATAACGCCCGCCCTGAATGACGTTACGGTTTGCTTCGCCGACGTCGCCTGCGGCGCGCCCGCCCCGACGATCACGCCAACTCCCGCGTCGCTCTGTCCCCTCTCGACCGGCAACACCGCTTCGGTACCGGCAGGCGCCATGAATTATTCATGGGCGGCCACCAACGGCACGATCACGGCCGGCGGATCCTCGCCGACCGTGACCTATACCGCCGGGCCCTTCGGCTCGGTCGGGCTGCAGTTGACCGAGACCGACGCCACCGGATGCATCGTCGTGAGCGCGGCCAGCGTCCCGATCGCACCCGGCCCGCCCACCATCACCCCCGGCGGACCGACGACGTTCTGCAGTGGCGGCAGCGTCACCCTGAGCTCGAGCGCGCTCACAGGCAATCAGTGGTCCCTCAACGGCAACCCGATCGGCGGGGAAATCAACCAGACGTATGTCGCCACGGCTACCGGCAACTACTCAGTCACGACGACATCCGGCTCCTGCACCAGCGTCCCGTCGACGCCGGCCGCCGTCACTGTCAATCCTCTGCCGGCAACGCCCACGATCAGCGGCACGCTCGTCTTCTGCGCCGGCGGCAACACAACGCTGACTTCGAGCAGCGCCACCGGTAACCAATGGTTCAACGGCGGCAACCCGATCGGGGGAGCGACCAGTCAGAATTACCTCGCCACCGCTGCGGGCAATTACACCGTTCAGGTCACCGACGGCAACGGCTGCGTCAGCGCAATGTCCGCAATCGCCACGGTCACGGTTAATCCGCTGCCCGCGACGCCTACGGCGACCCCGGGCGGACCGACAACCTTCTGTGCAGGCGGCAGCGTGACGCTGACTTCCAGCGCCGCAAGCGGCAACCAGTGGCTTCTCAACGGCAACCCCATCGGCGGCGCGACGAACACCACGTACGCTGCCACCGCCTCGGGCAGCTACACGGTAACGACCACCGACGGCAACTCCTGCACCAGCGCGCCGTCGGCCGCCGTCGTTGTCACTGTCAATCCGATTCCAGCAACACCGACGATCACCCCCGGCGGACCGACTACGTTCTGCGCTGGTGGCAGCGTTACGCTGACCTCCAGCGCCGCGAGCGGTAATCAGTGGCTTCTCAACGGCAATCCCATCGGCGGCGCGACGAATACGACTTATGTCGCCACCGCTTCGGGCAACTACACGGTCACGACCACCGACGGAAATAGCTGCACCAGCGCCGCATCGGCCGCGACGACCGTCACCGTCAATCCGCTCCCAGCGACGCCAACGGCGACACCGGGCGGACCGACCACCTTCTGCGCCGGCGGCAGCGTCACGCTGACTTCCAGCGCGGCAAGCGGTAACCAGTGGCTTCTCAACGGCAACCCCATCAGCGGCGCGACGAACACCACG
>DATLVW010000529.1:0-12816 GCA_035577085.1 Thermoanaerobaculia bacterium | reverse complement strand
GCTCATTTTTCCATCGGGGTCACCTTCCTTGGGCCGATAGACCTGGAAGTCGCTGCCATTCTGGATGGTGGTCTCGGCCCGAAGCACACTGCCCGGTTTGGTGAAGGCCTTGTCGTACAGCTTTACCGAGTTGCCGTTGATGGTGTGTTTGAGCCGCACCCCTTCTTCCCTGTGTTTGATGTCGCTCACCACGTCTCCCGAGAACCTCCTGGGCACCTCGCCACTCAACAGAGTTGGTTTCCCCAGGTAGCGCATCACGTCCGTACAGGAAAACGTGGTGATGCCATGGTGGACCAGCCGCGGAAACAGCCGTCGCAACTCTTTCGCCTTCTGAAACACGATGTCGGTCGCCCATTCGCTTTGATACGTCGACCAGTAGTAAGAAACGGGATACTTCCTGAACATCTCACCGTGGACAGGGTTTAGTTGCTGGGCAATCGGTTCCAGAGCCTTCGGCCAATCGGTGCTCAGCTGCTGGTCCATCACTGCCTGGGCCTTGGTCCAGTCTTCGATCCAAGGAAAGCAGTTGTCTGCCGCCGCGTACTGGATCCCCGCCTGATCCATCTGCCGCCCTAGCCACATGCGGCCATTCATGCAGATCTGGATCTGAAACGGAAACCAGGTCTGAATCCGCGCGTTCATGAAGCCGAACTTCGGATGCATCCAGTACTGATAGATGAACTCGCACTTCCGGTATCGCGACTCCAACTCCAGCTTCTTGGTCTCCCGATTGCGGTGAACCTCAAAACTCCAGCAGGGTTCCACGCAAGTCAACACACAGATCAGACCCTCGCGGATGCCGTCCCTGGCCACGACTTCTCGGGCAATCTTCTCCTTGCTTAACTTACTCGAGGGCAGATGGTTGAGCGGCCGGTTCAGCTGCTTCACCAGGCCCCGCGAAGCATCCTTCAACTGTTGGCTCACCCGCTCCACGTGCGGACCGAAGTCCTTCAGCAATACATCGTTGGCACCAAGGTAGTGCCGCATGCCGTCCACGAAGCTCAGCGACCGTAACGTCCCTCGGAAGACCAGCCGGTCGAACCCAGACAATATCCCCGCGATCTTGTTCCGGTGCTTCGCGATAAACTCATGCATGGCGCTTCTTCCTTTCCTGGATGCTTTTGCTTTCGTCAGCTCAACATCCTACGAGAGGTTCGAAGCGCCTTTACTTTTGGTTGCGGCTACGCCGCGCTATGTCTCTGTGGTTGAATGCTTCTAATGCCACCCGTCCTCCTGACCTGCGAACGACTAACAAAGTCCTACACCTCCCGCCCCCTCTTCAACGACCTCTCCTTCTCCCTCTTCGAAGGCGACCACGTCGGCCTCGTCGGCCCCAACGGCTCCGGCAAATCGACGCTGATGAAGATCGTCGCCGGCGTCGAGGAAGCCGATTCCGGCAACCGCGCCGTCCGCAAAGGCGTCCGCATCGGCTACGTCCCGCAGGATCCCGTCTTTGCGCATGGCAAGACGATCGAAGACGTCCTCCTCGAAGGACTCGAGAACGATCACATCCTCGACGACTACGGCAAGCAAACCCGCGTCGCCATCGCCCTCGGCAAGTCCGGTTTCATGGACCGCACCCAGGACACCGCCACGCTCAGCGGCGGCTGGCGCAAGCGCCTGGCCATCGCCCGCGAGCTTGCGCGCGAACCCGATGTGATGCTGCTCGACGAGCCGACCAACCATCTCGACGTCGACGCCATCCTCTGGCTCGAAGGTCTGCTCAAGTCCGAACCGAAAGCATTCGTCGTCGTCAGTCACGACCGCTACTTCCTCGAGAACACCGCGCGCCGCATGCTGGAGCTCAATCGCCAGTACGCCGACGGCCTGCTCCAGGTCAACGGCCACTATTCCGACTTCCTCGAGCGCCGCGACGAGCTACTGCGCAACGAAGCCGCGTATCAGGAGACGCTCGCCAACCTCGTGCGGCGCGAAGTGGAATGGCTGCGCCGCGGCCCGAAAGCGCGCACCACGAAATCGAAATCGCGGATTCAAAACGCCGAGGGGTTGATTGGGGAGCTGGCGGATTCGAGGTCGCGCAGCAACACCAGCACCGCCAAGATCGACTTCACCGCCTCGGAACGCAGAACCAAGCGCCTCTGGCTCGTCAAAGGCCTGCGCAAGTCGATGGGCGACAAACTCCTCGTCGCCGATCTCGACATCCTCCTCACCCCCGGCTCCCGCCTCGGCATCCTCGGTCCCAACGGCTCCGGCAAGACGACGCTCCTCCGAACGATCACCGGCGAGCTGCAACCCGACGCCGGCACCATCGAGAAAGCCGAAAAACTCCGCATCGTCTACTTCGAACAAAACCGCGAGAGCCTCGACCCGACGCTGACCTTGAAACGCGCCCTGGCTCCCGAAGGCGATCAAGTCGTCTACCGCGACCGCACCCTGCACGTCGCATCGTGGGCCAAGCGCTTCCTCTTCCAACCCGACCAGCTCGAAACCTCAGTCTCCAAGCTCTCCGGCGGCGAAAAAGCGAGAATCGTCCTGGCCAGACTGATGCTCCAACCCGCCGACCTCCTGGTCCTCGACGAGCCCACCAACGATCTCGACATCTCAACATTAGAAGTGTTGGAAGACTCCCTCCTCGACTTCCCCGGCGCGTTAGTCCTGGTCACCCACGACCGCTACCTCATCGACCGCGTCTCGACGCAGATCCTCGCCCTGGACGGCAAAGGCGGCGCCGAATACTTCGCCGACTACACCCAATGGCAGGAAAACCGCCCCCGCCCCGCCGCCCCCACCCGCGACGCGAGGCCTTCGAAGCCAAAGGCAAAAAAACTAACCTATGCCGAACAACGCGAATGGGACGCGATGGAAGCCAACGTCCACGCCGCCGAGGAACGCCTCGACGCTGCGAGGGTCGCAGTCGAAGACCCCACGGTCGCCACCGACGCCACCATCCTCCAACAACGCGTCACCGCCCTCGACACCGCCCAGGACACAGTCGACCGCCTATACGCAAGGTGGGCCGAGCTGGAAGGGAAGAGGGGCGGGGAGTGACCCAGCCCAACGCGCGAGCGAGCCCTTCGCACCACAGAGCCGCAGAGGTCGCGGAGTAGGTTTCAACTCTGAGTCCTCCGTGTCTCTGTGGTTCATGCCTCTTCGCGGTCTTCGCGCCTTCGCGTGACGCGGCTCTAAGGTCATGCGTTGTCGTTCTTGGTCACCGTCATGAAACCCGGACGCGCCTGCGAACCCGCAAGGGTCGACAATCTTCTCGAGACGACTTGTCAAGGGGCAACGCGAGGACATCCCGAAGTGTCGCGCTTGCAGCAACATGCGCGGCAAGAGCGCGCCGAGTGCGTAACGTTCCTTGGCGGAGAGTGAAGCATTGCCGCGCTGTGGCGTAGCGTTGCTGCGCTCGGGCAAAGCGTTGCAACGCGGGGACGCAGCGTTGCCACCCGGGCGGCGTAGCGCTGCTGCGCGGAGCGTGGAGCAATGCTATGCCGAGGCGCAGCATTGCTTTCCGGGTTGGCAGCATTGCTATGCAGAGGTGGATCATTGCTACAAAGTGGCGCAGCACTGCTACACGCAGGCAAAGGGTTCCTACGCGGACGGCGGAGGGTTCCCACGCGGAGGGGACGGCATTGCTACGCGGAGAGGCAGCACTGCTATGCGGAGGCGGAGCATTGCTACGCGGAGAGCTAGCATTGCTATGCGGAGAGGCAGCATTGCTATGCGACCGGACAGCGTTGCTACGTGGAGAGCGCAGCATTGATACGCGGAGAGGGAGCATTGCCCCGCGCCGCGTTCGGACGTGTGCATCCAGCGCGCAGCGTGCGACACGGGAGAGTGCGCACGCGCCGCACGGCGCAGACCTCGCGGGGTGCCGATGGAACACGGTCGGTGTCCCAGTGGCACACGGCGGGTAGGGGGCTCCTGTAGCGCTGCTACACGGGGTGTCCACCCGCCCGGGTCGCTTCGCCATCAGCCGGCTACGAGAATATTCGCGATCGACGGCGTCGCGCAACGCAGCGCGATCCGACGCGCGCTGCGCATGCGCCTTGTTGATCCCGTCCGGAACCCCGGACATTGCGGCGCTCGACGGGATTGTCAAAGCAGCCGATGGCCCAGCTTCGCGGCGTCGATCAGATCCTGCCCGACTTCGTGCCGGCGCCGGCCGAAGGCATCAAGATGATGCGTGCGATCCGCTCCGTCCCGGACGAGATCCTCGAAGCCAGCGCCGTGCAGTCCGCCCGCGGGCGCTCCGGTCGTCCGCGCAAGACGAAACCAGCACCACCACCCACCCCGAAGCAGCTTCGCCGAGTTGGAGTCCGCCCAAGATTCGGGTCGATCCCTCTACGCAGGGTGGGCGGAGTTGGAGAGGAAGGGCGTGTCACCGATTCTGGTGTCCGGATGTTTTCGCTTGACATGGGGCACATTCCATCGTCGGGTTCTTATTCGATGGATGAGGAACGTCGATCGGCGGGAGACGATAGAGGCGTGGCTCGTGCGCACAATCCAGACTTTTCTCTCCCTTCCTTTTGATGCAGACAACATCGCCCTTTTGCGCTCCGAGTCGCTCGTCGGTGCTGAGAACGAAAGCCCGCCTCTGGCACCGCTTGACCACAACGTCCTGTTTCGTGTGATTTGCCGAACAGATCACAGCGAACTTTGGCCCTGTAGAGTCTCTTGGGAAAACGCGGCTGATGAATCCCGGCATTGTGGACGTGTCGGCCCCATGGTTAGCAACCTTGAGAACGTTTGCGGTGAGTAGACCCGGTTCCTGGTTCGCCATCTCGATCAACTGCTTCTCGCCGTATTGCACCTCCTGTCTGTTCGCATCGCCCTCTTTCTTCCCTCTCTGATCGCTGGTGAATAGAAAGCGGGACGCACCAATTGTGGCGATGAAAACGAGAGAGGAGTCATTGCTCCGAGATGCACAATCGTTCTCCGCACTCTCGAAGGGACGCAGAATCGTGAGATCGACCTCGGGTGCGAAAGGCAACTTCACGTCCACTGCGGTAGGGTTCCTAGGATGGTAAGAAATCTCGCGCACCTTGCAGTTTGAAGGAGGCTTGGCATTCCCCACGACAACCGAGTGCTTGAGAACGCAGGTCCCTGGAAGCGAACTTGAGATGACTCCAAGCTCTTCAGCATCGGCGGGCGAACACCAATTATCTTGATCGGGAACCCAGAGCTCCAGAATCCTGAATGGCAATTTGCCGCTGAGGCCGCGCAGGCATCGGAAGCCGTTCCAGTGATCACTATCTTGGTCCGTCACGATCGCCAGCTCAAGCGGACCTCGAATGAGGTGTCCCTCATGCAAGTAGCGCAGAAGCGAGTCGGGGTCGCTGCCGCCATCGATCAGGATATCGGTATCGCCAACGTTTATGATCGTTGCCTCGCCGCCCGGAACATCCATGAAACGTACTGTGAATTCGATATCGTTCGCCGGCACTTCATGGAGGAGTTCGCCACATGAAAAGCCGTGCCGTCCGTTGCGCAGAACGACCTCATACCAGCCGTCTTGCGGTCTCCCTAGGCTTCGCAGTCGCTGTCCGAACGGGAGTTTGGCGAGTCTGGGTGCGTTCAAACTTGGACCTGCATGAACCTTGACGCCACTGGGTGCACAGTCCACCGGCGTTACTAGTGAGGAAGCCAGGGCTTCTTTACTGCATAGCAGCATGCCAGCGAACAGCAATGCGCACCGCGCGCGTGGCGTCATCACTGTTTCGATACCCATTTCGCCAGCGGTGTCCATATGGCGCCTTTCTCGAAACATTGATCGAGCTTTTCAGGGTATTCGTTGCAGACTTCCAGCTCTGTGACCGGGTGGATCTCCCACAATGATAGGCGTTTCGGATGGCCGGGAAGTTCCTCGTCGGGGTCGCTATTGACTAGATGTTTATTGTCGTAGAACAACTGTCCGGTAATCTTGACTGGGCGCTTGTCGGTGGCGATCTTGCGCAGCTTCTCCAAGTTCCAGTTCAGATCCCGTCTCTGCGCGATCATCTCGGCGACGACGCTGTCGAACTCCGTGTCGTCTGCCAGGAAAGCGATATGGATCACGTAGTTGTTGTTGGCGCGTCCGACCAACCTGCAATTTGCACTGTCGGTGCGCCGGGCGTGCGGTACGCCGACGATGTATCCCTTGAGGCGAACACGATTCCCCTCGCCGACGGAACCTCGTGCCTTCCCCGTCTTCGCCGGGGGCAGATCAAACCTACGATAGCGGCCGCGCTTACCGACGGCGATGGCAAAGCCCTGAATGCCTAGTTTGTTGGCTTGGATCTGAAGCGACTCAAAGTCCTCGAGCTCGAGGTCGGTCAACGGACTGCCGCGGGGCGGCAGCGTCTTTCTTACCTGATTCGCCTCCGCCTCCGGCGTGCTGCTCTGTGCGCAACCACGCGCTGGACAATACTTTTCTTCGAGACAGTGGTCCGGCAGGCACTGGCGAAGGACGTCGTCCGAAATGCACGGTGCGGTTTGCGCAGTTAGGACGGAAGCCACAAGAGCGGCGAGCACTATGCATACTGCTTTCACGCGTCGCCGCCTGACTCTGGGGTGACGGAGTCCATAGAGGTGGTATTCCTCGTCCACCAAGTGAATAGGGCAATGGCTGTCTCGCAATTCTCGCTATCTGCTGGCCCGATGACGACAATGCTTGCGATCTCCGACCACTTCAAATAAAACATGCCGATTGGCACGCACTTGCTATCCTCAGGCGTGGTCTTTTTTCTGTTGGAACTCGCCCGTCGGCGAGAAGGCAGCCTGCTCGCCACCTCCAGCCGTATGGCGTCGAACTGTCCGTCGGTAGTTTTCTCGTAGCGGATGAAACGGCCAAGAAAACGGTCATAGCGAGCCGTTTCCACGAGCACAATCGGGTGTTGTGCAATCCAAGTGTAGAGCGGAACGATACTCTCCTGAAAGAACCGATACCACAACCACCAGCCAAGCCAGAGGAAGCCAGACCGGAATCGAGTCCAAGGGTTGCGCTTTGCGGTGGCTGGCACTTTGCGCCTGTGTGTCTCCCATTCCTCCCAGACGCGCTCGATGCCATGAAGTGCGAGCGGATTCGTCTCGGCGATCTCATGCACTGCAGCGCCGAACCAATAGCCGTTAGCGTACGCTACACCCCAAAGGACGAAAAGGTAGATGAGGCAGCCTGCCCAATCGCCTGCGTAGATGTAGTCTGATACGGCGCCTCGGTTGCTGCCAAACATCGAAGCCATCACAGAGAAGTCGAGCCTATATCTGCAGCGCGTTACGCCAAGGTAAAGGAGGGAAGCCAGGAGGTTGAGAACGAACGCCGGAACGAATCCTGAAATGATCTCTTCGAACTGCGTGAAATCGCGTCGTTTGCCGAGGTCGATAGATTGCTCGGCACCGAACTTCAGGAAGGCGTAAGGCAGATAGATGTACGCAAAGAAGAGGAATGTCGCGTACCCAACCAACTCAGTTCCTTCCCCCATGTTTCTCCTCCAGCTGCGTCGCGCGCTCACTGACAGTCTTCAAGTGTTTGCCATCGACGAACCGACCGACCGAACAACCTTCTCTCGGAATAGGAGTGACGCTCAGCCGTATTTCCCTACCCAGGCATAGCCGATACCGAGAAAAAGATTGGTAAAACGGTCAGAATCGGTGGTGTAGCGACCCTCGATCGAATGTCATCGTGACCGCATTGGAGGAACCCTCTCCCGCTTCGACCGAGGCGTGATTCAAAGAACGTTGCCCGCGTTTGTCACGACGGACAATGGCGCCGACGGTCGATTCCGCGACATTCGGATGTTCGACTACTTCACCCTACTCGGGGGAGCCGTGCCGCGGGAGTGCGTTCCAGATGCCGGACAAAGCCTTCGTCGGGATCGTCAACTGTCGGAAGGCTCAGGATCTGTCTGACAGCTTCGCAGTGACCGAGTTGAACGCGCGCCTCGACTGGGCGGTGGAGCGCGACCTTCCTGATCTGGCCCCGCTTGGTCGTGCGGTTGGCGAAAGCGTAGCTCAGAGGTATTCTTTTCCGGTTTCAGCTATGCCGGGGTAGGGAAATCTCTTTCTGCGTCACTCCTTAGAAGAGACGAGAAGAGACGGTCTGGCTCGCGATCGGTCAAAGAACACCGCGCTGTCGAAGTGAGGCACCCAATACGATGAAGTTGCGTCGGATGATTATCGCCCTGGCAACTGCGCTTCTCGCGCTGCGTGTCGCCGCGCAGCCGATGGCGTCGCCGCCCGCACATCTGAAGATCGACTACGTGTTTCTGATCGATGTGTCGGGCTCGATGAAAGGCATGGCCGGGCATCCAAATATTTTTCCGGCGGTAAAAAATGCCATTGCTGGCTTCATCGCCAAGCTCGACCCGGGGACTACGGTGTACTTCGTCCCATTCGCCGAGCGGGTCCGCGAGATCCGCCCTTTTGCACTTCACGGACCCAGCGAAGTGGCGGAGGCAACCGCCTACCTCAACACCCTCGATGCAGATGGTTTGAATACCGCAATCTACAACTCAATCCGCGATCTGATGGACTACATGAAGGGCCGCAGACCGACCCCGGAACAAGCAGCGGCCAATCCGCTCATCATTCTCGTCTACACTGATGGGGACGACAATGTCTCTCAAGGTCTAACGCTGGAGAGCATTCTCAAAGAGTACAACCTTCGGCGAGGATCGCATGACTGGATCTTCTACACTGAGCTCGGCCTTCCGCAGAATCCACAGAAGGCAGCAACCTTCAGCCGTTTCGACAACGCGCTCTATGTCGCCGAGCGACCCGGTGAGATTCGTCCGATTACTGTAATCGAAGCGCGATTGCCATTCATGAACTTCGGCAACGTTCTGGAGACGCAGTCGCCGGAGCGCGATCAACAGTTCGTCGTGCGCGGCACGCAGCGGCTGCCCGCGAACTTCTCTCTGCGAGTCGAGCCGAACTTCGACAAGCTTCGGTCCGCAGGCGTGCTCGCCGACATCGAACCTGAGCGCCTCCCCGTCACCGAGAAGAAGGTCAAGCTAAAGTTGACGTTGTCGAACGTCGAGAATCTCGCGCATGGCGTCTACAAGGGCAAGTTGGCGGTGACGCCCAGCGATCCACTCGTGATCGTCGTTCCGGATGACATCTCGGCCGAGTTCAGCTACGAACCGCCGAAGAAGATCGTGATCAGTGCGGCGCCGGGAGAGCACCTGCCGATCGACCTCGGCGACGTCGCTCCCGACCGGACTGCGACCGCGCACCTGCGCATTGCGGCGGACGAGGAAGCGCGGAGTGTCAAAATACCGGTGACCTTCCACATCGCCGACTTCACCGGGAACCCGGCGCGGCTGGCGCTCGGAAGCGCGGTATATATCGACGGTCAGCGCGGAAAACGGGACGGCGCCATCGCAGCACCGTCCGAGGTCACCTTCGTCATCCAGCCACCGCCGAACGTGCCGGTCGGTGACTACTCTGGAACGATCGACATCTCCGCACCGGGAGCCCAGCTCTCGTACGAGGGAGGGAGCCCAACCGGCGCCACGCTGCAAATTCCTTGGCGTTTTCACATCCCTCCGCCTCCGACGCCCTGGTGGGTTTGGGCTATCGTCGTCCTTGTTGCGATTTCCGCGATCCTTTTGCTCGTCTACGTCGCAACGCGGCCGCCGCGGTTTTCGGATCTGCAACTGCAAATGCTTAAGCCTCGCCACGGCACCATTGACCTGAGCGGCCTCTCGAAGAAGTCATTCGGACCGAGCTCGAGTGATTTGACGGACAGCAAGGCAGACTTCAGCATCGTTGCACGTAAACGAGACGGCGGCGGCGTGGACGCCCTGATCGAGACGGAGTCGAACGACGTCAAGCTCCAGCGTCGTGGCAGGAACGTCGATATTTTCCAGCAGGAAGAACTTCATGCCGGCGACGTCATCGTCGTCGATCAGTACGAATTGCGAGTAGAAAGCACCGCGTTGAACGAAGCGTGAGCGCCGATCGCTAGGAGATCTCATGACACATTCCCTGAAGAAGACTGCCGTAATCGGATTAGGCGGCACCGGCGCCCAGGCCGTGCTGTACATGAAACAGAAGCTCATCGCGACGTACGGCGAGATCCCGCCGATGATCAAGTTTCTGGTCATCGACACCACCGAGCTGGCCGACGTCGCCGACGGCGACGTCACGCTTGATCCCGGCGAGTTTCTTAAGCTCGAGGTTCGCGAGCCGGGCGCTCTGATGTCCCGCAATGCGGAGATTCGGGAATGGTTGCCGGAAAACATTCCGCGCTTCGCGCTCTCCGCTGGTGCGAAGCAAGTGCGCGCCCTCGGCCGCGTGGCAGTGTTCGCGAATTCCGGCCCAGTCGAGAACAAGATCAACGGTCTGATCGGCGCGCTGCGCGATTTTAAGGTCGGCCGCGACGAAAAGTTCGAGGTAATGACGGACAATGTCCTAGTCAACATCGTCTGCTCGCTCTCCGGCGGAACCGGCTCCGGCGCGTTCCTCGACGTGGCCGTGCTCGCCCGCAAGCAGCTCCAGTCCGTCGACAAGATGATCGGGTATTTTCTGATGCCTGATATTTTCGTCGGCAAGCCGGCCACCGACAACGTCGAGGCCAACGCATATGGCGCGCTGAAAGAGATTAGCTATCTTTTCGAGCATCCGCATTTCCGCTACAACTTCGGGGGCCGCCCTCGTGCCGTCGAGGGCGAGGCGCTCTTCAACGGCATCTACCTCGTAAACAAGAGCAACTCGAAGGCCATCGAGTACAACAACATGGCCGATCTACAGGAGTTCCTGGGGATAGGCATGTTCCTGCAGAGCACAGCGACGGGCAAAGGTGCATCTGATATCATCGACAACCTCGAGGCGCAGATCGTCAGCCACAAATGGTTCGACAAGCCGACGGTCTTCAGCAGCTTCGGTGTCAGCGAGCTTGTTTATCCCGGTGACTGGTATGCCGAGCTTTATGCGAAAAAGATCGCTTTTGGCTGCCTCAACGGCGTATTGGTGGGCGGTGATGTGTCGGCGGTCGACGAATACACCGAGGGCTTTGTACGACGCATTCAGATTAACGAGCACGAAGCGGACGACGTGATCAACGCGTTAGGATCGCCAACGGACGTGCCGCAATTCACCGTGCCGCGAGAGGTCAATCGCGCGGCAGTACAGGCGCTGCTGAACAAGCGAGACACACATCTCGCGGAGGTGCATCGCGGCGTTCACGACTCGACCGCTGACAAGCTGGCGTCGCTGCGACGCAAAAAGAGCGGCGCGCTCGACGAAGATGTCCGCAAGATTCTGTCACGGCCGCAGGGGTTGCAATTCGCCATCAGCTTCCTGGCGACGCTGCAAGGAAAGCTCCTCGGATTCAAGAAGGAGCTCACCGACGAGCGTCAGGCGAAAGAGCTGGACAAAAGCGGTCTTGCTACGCGCTACGAGCCGACGAAGAGCGAGATCGA
Source organism: Thermoanaerobaculia bacterium (assembly GCA_035577085.1). GTDB lineage: Bacteria > Acidobacteriota > Thermoanaerobaculia > Gp7-AA8 > Gp7-AA8 > JADGNZ01. Next base: position 1,453 of record DATLVW010000529.1, on the reverse strand, counting down.
GAAGCTCGCGGCCGCGTTCTTCCCGAGCAAGAACGACCTGCAGCAAGCGCTGAAGCGTTACAAGGGCATCATCGACCGCGAAGCGCAGCTCATCATGGAAATCGAGCGGCGTGATCGCGGCATCGACTTCCTCGCATATATGGCAGAGAACACCACGAGTTGGCTGGATCGGCTCAATGCGCTGAGTGGAATGTGTTCGAGCGTTACACAGGAGCTGAGCCAAGACATTCAGCAGATGCGCCAGACCAAGCGCGCGCCGCGACCCTTCGTCCAGGAGCTCAAACCGAAAAATCTCACCGAGGATGCGCCCGGGGTCGATCCGAACGATTTCCTGCGCTGGCTCGCCGAAGACAAGAAAATGACGATTGTCGATCTAGCCGGCATGCGCGTCTCCGAACTGAAATCGACGCTGCTCGAGTATGGCTACGCCGACGAGAATGTGACCGAAGTCCGTGACCGCCGTATCGAGGACATCTTGCGCGGCCTCTCGAAGAATGAGCGCAACCGGCTAATCAATGAACTCGATTCGATGGCAGCCCCGCTCTGGCAGTATGACCGCGGCACAATCTCGGGTGAACTGCATACGGAGAACATCTACCTGTTCGGCGTCGAGGACCGCGACGACACGACACTCGCGCCCGATCTCGTTCAGCAGGTGGTCCAGTCGTACTATCCGCCGTCAGTTGTTTCCACGGGCGACCCGAAGCGCATCGTTTGCTTCAAAGTCGAGTCGGCGGTCCCGGCGTTCGTCGTTTACAACGTCGGGCGCTACCGCGAGTCTTACCGACGTCCGAACCGCCCGTTTTCCAATCATATCGATCGCGAGTGGGAGAAGCTGCCGGACCTCTTCCCCGGCGAGGGACAAGAGGATGCGATGAAGTACTGGTCGCTCGCCCTGGCCGATCCGTTCAGCCTCATTGTGAAGCGCGGCGAGGTGTACTACCTCAAATCGGAAAGGTTCGGCGAGCGTACCAAGGATTATCTGGTGAAACTAGCCATGGGACGTGAGAAGGCCATGCGGGTATTCGTCGAGGACCCGGAGCGGGTGAAGGACGTCCGCGAGTCGATCGAGCGAATCAACGAGCGAGTGGGCAACGACACCATAGCCGAACAGCTCCGCACCTACACCGCAAAACTCGAGCTCAAGGCGAAGAAACAATCGGAAGAAATTCGCAGGCAGATCGAGGGCGAGCTTTCCCAGGTCGACGCATATATCAAATCGATCAGCAGCCTATAGGGAGCTCACATGCGATTCCGACCTGTACTCTTCGTCGGTTTGGGCCGTTACGGATGCGAGATCGCGCGCCGCATCTGCACTACTGTCCGGGAGATGAACGCCGAGGCGTCGCCGATTGTTGCGCTCGTGGAGATCCACGACGACGGCAGCGTCGTTCTCGAGGAAGGCGGAGAGGGCGACGGAGAGGCGCTGCACGTCAAATTCGCGGAGGCGACA
>DATLVW010000528.1:0-4643 GCA_035577085.1 Thermoanaerobaculia bacterium | reverse complement strand
CAACCCGATGGAGGCGCACGGCCTCATCGCGGCGTGGGATGGCGATCACCTCACGCTGCATGACTCGTCGCAGAACATCTTCGCGGTGCAGCGCACCTTCGCAACGCTGTTCGGCATCCCGAAAGAAAACGTTCACGTGCTCTCGCCCTTCGTCGGCGGCGCGTTCGGCAGCAAAGGAGGCGTCTGGCCGCACGTCGTCATCGCGGCGATGGCGGCACGCGTCGTCGGGCGCCCGGTGAAGCTGACCGTCACGCGCAAACAGCTCTTCTTCGCCAATGGCCATCGCCCGCAGACCGAGCAGCGCGTCGCCCTCGGCGCTGCGGCCGACGGCAAGCTCGTCTCCGTCATCCACGAGGGTTTCGGGCAGGGCAACGAAGTCTGCTCATTTGTCGAAGCCTTCACCGCGCCGACGCGCGTCATCTACGCGTCGCCGAACATGCGCGGCTTCCATCACGTCGTCGATCTCAATCTCCCGTCCGGCACATACATGCGCGGCCCCGGCGACAGCACCGGCATGTTCGCGCTCGACTCGGCCATGGACGAAATGGCCTACGCGCTGAAGATCGATCCGCTTCAGTTCCGCCTGATCAATCACGCCGATCAGGATCCGCTGTCGGGCAAGCCGTGGTCGAGCAAGTCGCTCAAGGAATGCTACTCGCGCGCTGCCGAGCGTTTCGGCTGGTCGCGGCGGACCGCCGAGCCGCGCTCGATGCGCGACGGCCGCAATCTCATCGGCTGGGGAATGGCCAGCGCCAACCGTCCGGCGCACCGCGCGCCCTGCTCGGCGCGTGCCCTCATGCGCGCCGACGGCACCGTCACGGTGAGCTGCGGCTCGCACGAGATGGGGATGGGAACCGCGACCGTGATGGCGCAGCTCGCCGCCGAGACGCTCGGAATCCCTGTCGAACGCGTCCGCTTCGAATACGGCGACACGAAGCTGCCCACCGCGCCGATCTCCGCCGGATCGCTGACTGCAGCCAGCGTCGGCTGCGCCGTCTTCGGTGCGGCCACTGAGTTGAAGAAGAAGCTGGGCGAACTGGCAGGCGCCGATCCTGCCTCCCTGGATCCCAACAACTACACGGCCATCCTGCGGCAGCACTATCTCGATCACGTCGACGCTCAGTTTGACGCCAAGCCGCCGATGGAAGATCCGTACTCGTCGCACGCGTTCGGCGCGCATTTCGTCGAGGTGGCCATCGACGAAGACATCCCGGTCGTCCGCGTCCGCCGCATCGTCAGCGCCTTCGCCGCCGGCAAGATCCTGAACGAGAAAACCGCGCGCAGCCAATGTTACGGCGGCATCGTCTGGGGCCTCGGCCAAGCCCTCCTCGAGCAGACGCACGTCGACACGAAGCTCGGCTCCTTCACCAACGTCAACTTCGCCGAGTACCTCGTGCCGGTGAACCCCGACATCCAGTCGATCGAGGTGATCCTCGTCGAAGAGACCGACCCGCACATCAACCCGATCGGCGTCAAGGGAATCGGCGAAGTGAGCATCGTCGGTGTGGCGCCCGCGATCGCGAACGCTGTTTTCCACGCAACGGGAAAGCGAGTGCGCGAGCTGCCGATCACGGTTGAGAAGCTGCTGTGACGTTCTGAAAAAACCGTTTCACGCGGAGACGCGGGGAACGCGGAGGGGTTTTCTCCGCATCTCCGCGCCTCCGCGTGAAACGGTTTTATGTCGTCGCCCCACCGCACGAACTTCCCGATCCGGCCGTGCAGCCGAAGCAGTGGCGGCGGGTGACGATGCGGCGGCTCTGCCATTTGGCGAGATCGAATTCGGTCACGTGCATCGCCGCCGCATCCGGCAGCGCATCGAGATCGAGCATCTGGTTGAAATCGCAGTCGTAGAGCCGGCCGTCCCACGAGATCGAGATCGTGTTGCGGCACATCAAGCCGTTGATCGCCGCTGGATTGAACGACTTTGCCAGCCGCTCCATGTACGGATCGAGATTCTCGCTGTCGACCAGCCACTCCAGAAACCGCGAGATCGGCATGTTGTTGAGCGTGAACAGGCGATCGAACGTGATCGCGAAATTGCGCCGCAGGCCTTCCTTCCATTCGCTCTCGATGCTGGCCTGATTCGCGGAGAGGAACGCGCCGGCCGGATTGCTCATCAGCGTCAGACGCCGCCGCGGATCGCCTGTGCCATAGCCGGCTTCGTTCAGAAGATGGAGCGCCTCGATCGATTTGTCGAAGGCGCCATCGCCGCGCTGTGCGTCGGTGTTGCGCTTTCGATAGTGCGGCAGCGACGCCACGATCTCCACGCCGCGCTCGCCAAGCCACTCCACGAGTCCCTTGTTGCGCGGCAGCAGGAGCACAGACAGGTTGCATCGATCAATGACGTGCTTCCCTCGGCGTACCGATTCCTCGACGACGTAGCGAAAGTGCGGGTGCAGCTCCGGCGCGCCGCCGGTGAGATCGACCGTATGCGCCGTCGTCTGATCGAGCGCGCGCAGACAGGCCTCGATCGTGTCGAGACTCATCATCGCGTCGGTTCGGTCGGGCCCCGCGTCGACATGGCAGTGACGGCACGTCATGTTGCAAAGCTTGCCGAGGTTGATCTGGAAGATTTCGAGGGGCGCGGGATGGAGGCCGGCGAAACCGGCGGCGGCAATCGACTGCTCGAAATCGAGCGGCTGACCTTCGATCACGACGTTGGCAAGTTGGCGCAACTGCTCCGCGGGTGCCGCAAGCGTCGAATGCCGCGCGCGCAGCGATTGAGCCGCGCGCGGACCATCGATCGCGGTTGCCGTCGCTTTCTCAGTCGAGTCCAAGATCGTGGATCCCTTCACCCTTCTTCACATCCCCGCTTTCTTCGCGTGTCCCTTCATCTGCATCCCATGAACAAGCGATGCTCCTCCTCGGATTGCACACGCCACATGAACCGCCTCGGTCATCTGCTCGAGGTCGGCGCCTTTTTCGAGACTCGTGGTCGTGTAGGCGTCGATGCAGTACGGACACTGGACCGCATGCGCGACGGCAAGCGCGATCAACGCCTTCTCACGCTCCGTGAGCGCACCGGCCGCGAAAACGGCGTTGTAGTACTCGAAGAATTTCTTCGCGAGATCGGGAGCACCCTCGGCAATGTCGCCAAAGGCGCCAAGATGTTTTGATTCGTAATAGTGCTCGGACATGGTGGGTTTCTCCTTCGGGGCGGAGTCTATGACGGTGTGCGCAACGGAGGCGAGACGCCTCCGAGCCAGCCGGCGAGGACGCCAGCGTTCCATCCGCGAGAGGCGAGATCGTTGTGCTGCCGGCTCTCGCGACGCCGCCGCCGACGAGCAATCAGCACTAGACCCCGGACCCGGAAGCGCAGATGATCAGCAAGTCCGGAGGCAGCGATGCGCAGATGGTTCGTTACGTGTGTGGTTCTCTTGTCGTGTGCGGCGCCGGCGTTGGCGCAATCGATCACCTGCGAATCGCCGGAGGGAGGCTACCGCGAATGCCGCGGCGGATCTGCCGGCAAAGCCGAACTGACGCTGGAGCTCAGCGACAACCGCTGCATCGAGGGCACCAGCTACGGCACTCGCATGGAAGGCGTGGTGTGGGTTGATCGCGGTTGCCGCGGACGCTTCTCGTTTCGCGGCGGCAGCCTCACCGGCAACCGGCGCATCATCTGCGAGTCGCAGAAAGGCGGACTGGAGTGGTGCCCCGCCGAATTGAACAACGCCCCCGATCCGAAGGTTGGCGTATCGCTCGTCCGGCAGCTCGGCGAAAAAGCGTGCGTCGAGGGCGATGGCTGGGGTTACGACATCGAGCGCGATCAGATCTGGGTTGATAAGGGATGCCGCGGCGAATTCATGGTCGGTCACGCCAATCGCTCGAAAGCCGTGGAGGCGCTCGACGCCAAAGTCGTCTGCGAGACGCCTAACCGAGGGAAGGTGGAATGCACCGCGGATACCGGGGCCGGCGTGCGCATCATCCGGACGCTGAATGACACCACCTGCGGCTTCGGGCGGCAGTGGGGCTACGACGAGAAGAGCATCTGGGTCAGCGGCGGTTGCCGCGCGGAGTTCGCGATCCGCGGCGTCGCCAAACCAACCATCCAAGCCGTCACCTGCGAGTCGCACAACAACGTCCGCGTGGCCTGCCCCGCGGAGACGAAATACGGAGTCGCGCTCGTGCGCAACACCGGTGAGAACGAATGCATCCTCGGCAAGAGCTGGGGCTTCGACGACAAAGGCGTCTGGGTCGCTGAAAACTGCCGCGCCCAATTCGCCCTCGGCGGTTACCGCTTGCCGGCGACTGCGAAACTTCCTCCCACAGCGATGAAGCTCGTCTGCGAGTCAGCCGACGGCCAGAAAAAGATCTGCGAGGTCGATGCTTCGCACGGCGTGGGCCTGCTGCGCCAGATCAGCGAGACCGACTGCGTCCTCAATCGAAGCTGGGGCTACGGCCGCGACGGAATCTGGGTGTCAGAAGGCTGCAAGGCGGAGTTCGTGGTGGCGAAGTGAGGGTGTCGGTTGTCGGGGGTCGGGTGTCGGAGCGAGGGAGTCGGGTGTGGGGAGTGGGGTGTGGGAGAGATTTCTGCTGATGATCAGCCACTGCTCCGACTCCCGAGCCCCGCGTTCTAGGTCCCGAAGTGAGGGTGTCGGGTGTCGGTTGTCGGGTGTCGGAGACTAGATATGGCGACTGCTCCG
>DATLVW010000527.1:0-4546 GCA_035577085.1 Thermoanaerobaculia bacterium | reverse complement strand
GTCCGCAAATCATGTGAACAACGTCTCCTTCGCCTCGGTTGTCTTTCCTCTCGAACGGTTTTTGAGCGCGCGACGGCTGACGATCGCCGCCTACCGCCACGAGTTGGCGAATTTCGCGGCATCGCAGGCAACGAGGGGAGTCTTTTTCGATGCAACCGATCCGCAAACCGGGCAGCGAATCCCCGGCTACCGCGAGTACCCGGCGGTCAGCTCTCTTCGCCTTCGCATTGCAGGCGAAGGCATCGCGCTCGCGTTGCGTGCCTCACCACGATTCTCGCTCGGAGCCGGGCTTCGCTTGTATCAGTCCACGATCGACTCGGTCACGCGGCGGTACGGGACGCAGGGAGGCACGGGCGATCCAGACTACTCGGACTTGCAAATTATCCAACGCCAACACGGGCGCGGGACGTCGATCGGAATCAATGCCGGCGCGCTGATCGACCTCACGCCGAAACTGAGTTTCGGAGCCAGCTATCGGCAGGGATTTTCGTTTCCGGTGGCCGTCGACTACTCCGATTTCGTCCCATACAACGCTTCTCCACAAGTTCCCGGGAACCAGGAGCGAGCCCGGCCCACACAGACTGGCGCGTTCAACGTGCCGGCGTTCTACGGCGTCGGGACGTCGTTCCGTCCAACGGACAACTGGTCGATTGCGGCCGATGTCAACAGGATCACCTATTCCGATACCACCCGCGGTTTCGTGAATCTGTTCGCCGAGGAGCCCCGCTACTTCGTCCCGGATGGAACGGAGATCCGTCTCGGCTCCGAACTGTTGCTGACGCGGGACCGTTTCGCGGCGCTGCCGTTCCCGATCTCGATTGCCGGCGGCGTATGGCGCGATCCGGATCACAGTATTCGCGCCGCCGATCCCGCGGATGCGCAGGCGGTCTTCTTTCGGAAGACTTCCGCCGACATTCACGTCACGGGCGGGCTCGGAATCCTCCTCGGGACGAAGGCGCAGCTTCACGCAGCCGTCGATCACTCGTCGCGGCAAACAGTTGTTTCGATGTCGGCGATGGCGAGGTTCTGATGGACGCGCGTCAAATTCTTCGCATTCTCTGTCTCGCAAGTTTTGTCATGACAGCCGCGGTCAATGCAGGCGCGAAGAACCTGGCGAAGATGGTCGCCAGCCTCCTGGATGTTGTTACGGGCTATTCGCCGGCGCGTGCTGACGACGGCAAGTACCACGTCATCGTGCTCTACAACAGCGCACTCCTGAGTGACTCCCAGTTACATGACGGACAGGTTTATGCCCAGCGGAAGCAAATCAACAACCGAGACGTGTACGCGCAATTAGTGGGAATCGATGCGGCGGAGCGCATCCAATGCGTAATCCTGGTCGATCTCGCGCCGCAACAGGTCATCGCCGCCGAGCAATTCGCTCGCGACAAGAAAGTGGTGATCGCATCTGTGCTCCCTTCCTCGACCAATATTGACCGCGGTAGCGTGCCGTTCATTTTCGACGTGCAGCAGCAGGTGGTGATGGTGCGAAGCGCTTCGATCAGCTCTTACGGCCTCAATTGGACGAGCTCGCGGCCGAAAGGCGTGCCCGAACTGGCCGGCGAGTCGCGATTCCGAAACGTCGATAGCTGTCCGCCGCTGCTTCCCGACGATCGGGATGCTTATCCCTACGTCGCGTGTCATGACAATGCCTTCGCCCGAATGAACGATAAGAGCGCGTGGCACGAAGGCGTGCGCGACCTCGATACCGCGATCCTCATAAACTTCGAGGAAAAGTTCGACGCCAGGGTGTATCCCCGGGGATGGGGCCTGAAGGGATATCACCCGCACATCGGCCTGGCTGACTATCTGAGCCGATACGGCAACTGCGAAGGGGCGCAGCGGGAGCTGAAAATCGCCTTGCTGCCGAAAGATGCGAAGACGAGGGCCGCGCTCGAGCAGAGAATCAAGGCCCAGTGTGCGGCGCACTCCGTGGCGGAACAACGGCTCCGTTGGTCAATTCTTGCTCGGGACAACGCCGGCGCCGGCGAGTCCGAACTTCTTCCGCCATTCCGCCCAACGTTCCTCTGGACCGAGATCACGACGCTCCGTTGAGCGAAGCCTCCAGACACGAGCGTCGTTGGGTGTGCGCGTCACCAGATAGTCGTTTCCGGCGAAGGCGACGGCGATCGGTGTGGGTTGTTTCGTCGCAGCAATCAGCGTCCGGAGGGCCGCGCGGTCGTCGAAGATCTTCACGTTGCCGCCGTGAACGACGGCGACGTGGCGGCCGTCGGGAGAGATTGCCATCGATTCGGCGTCGGACAGGTCGATCGGCGGCCCTATCCCCTCGGGTTTCGCATCGGCACCGTAGAAGGTAATGTGGTCGGCTGCTTTGCTGATCAACGCCAGGCGATGTCCCGAGCGAGTCGCCGCCAGCGAGAGCGCCTCGCCCGGCAGGATGAGCGGATTGCCAGCGGCACCGCGCGACAACCAGTGCCAGATCTTCACGACGCCGTCAATTCCGCGGGTCGCGATGCAGTCGCGGCACGGCCCGAAGGCCAGCATCTTCACCCGGCCGAAGTCGCCCGAATTGGTTGGCCCGAGAGAGGGTCCTGCCGGGTCGACCCTCACCGACGGACCTCCCGTGGTGCCATGGTCAAACGAAGTTGCCACATCGCCTTGATCCACAGCGACGAACGTCGCATCCGTTACCACGTAGGATGACTCCTGGCCGGAGAGAAGGTCGAGCGTTTTCGCCTCGCCCGAATATCCAACCAACCGGAGTGTGTTCGAATCGAACCCGGCCGCGTCGACGACCCTCAGCTGCGAGCTGCTCGGAAATACGACACACGGCCGCTGCCCGATTGGTTCCGCGCAGCTCCAGATCTGCCCACCGATCGCGATGCGCCACTCCGCGGCGTTGGAACTGACGGCAAGCGATCTTCCGGCGATCTCTTCCCCCGCTTCGATGGACGTCACGAGAGACTCATAGTGCTGTTCGTCATAAACGCGCTGCGCGGCATCGGTGAGTTTGGCGCCGCTCAGCATCGCCGCCTGCGCCGAAAGCAACAGGCCATCGTCCATCTGCTTTCGAAGGGGCGAGGCAAGCATTTTCGCCGCGCGTTTATTGAGCGCCTGTGCGATGAGCACTTGCGGCTTCCAGCGTCCGACGAGCCAGAGACGCGGCACGAATAGCCGCTCGCCGGCACGCAGGCGGTCATACGCGGCGAGTGCATCCGCCTCGCTGCGGGCGTTGCGAAGCTGCGCGATCTGGATCATCGAGTGCACGAAGAGGGCGATCAACACGGTCGCCAGGGCGACGGCGGCTATTTTCGGGATCAACGCCGGCCGCCGTCGCTTACGAACCTTGACGCGAATCGGTGCGTTTTTCAGAAATGCCGCCTGCTTTTCGGCATCGAGGATGTGAGCGCCAAGCACGCGATAGAGCTCCGCGGCGTCGTGTGCCTTCGCCGCGTCCACTTTGACGAACTTGCTGGCAAGTGGCCCAAGGTACGCCGTCAACTCGCCTTCGGCTCGTCGAACGAGCTCGGGATCGATACCGCCCAGAGTCGTTCTGCAGCGCTCGAGTGCCACGTCGTAATCGCCGGTGAAATCGACACGCTGGAGACGGCTGATCCGGATCGGAATTTCGCATGCCTCGAGCAGTACGGGAATCACGTCTTTGCCGTGGTCGAGCGCGAACCCCACTTCGTTAAGCACGTTTTCCGACCCCACTGCGCGCGGCGAAAGGACAACCACGACGGCGGCGCAGCTGCGCAGGGCGGCCTCGATGGCGCGGTCCCAGGGCGTGCTCAGTTTGATGTCGCGCTGATCGACCCACAAGTCAACCCCGGATGCGCGCAGATCGTCGGTGAGCCTTAACGCGAACTTCTCATCGGCGCGCGTATAGCTGAGGAAGTATTGCGTCATGCGATGGTCCCTGCTACTTGAAGCTCTCGCCAGGCATCTTCATCGCCGGCTCCGCCGTGTGGCGCATGCGGTGAACGACGCGGAGAGGGAAGTGATCTCGTCGGAGCCGGGCTTCTGGTATTCCGGCACGTACGTTTTTTCCCATACTGACGTCGCCCGCGACTTGCGGCAAGATGAATTATCTTACCGTCATGATCCGCATCGATTACTCATCAGCCCGTAAGAGAAGCCGCACGGTCGCGCGTCGGAACGTAAATACTGCCCGACCCGCCGCCCGCACAGCGAGGCCGAGCCGCACGTCATTAGCGGGGAGTGGGGGTCGGATGTGGGGAGTCGGAGAGTCTTAGCCTGCCCCGGTTTCGTGGACAGGTTAGTAGTTGGGCGTCGGGCAAACGATGACGCCGATGGACGCCTTGGCGGTTTACGGAAGCCAACTGGTCCTCTCAAGATCAACTCCCACACCCCACCTACTTCTTGTACGTCACATTCACGCCCATGTCGTCGAGACCTTTCGGGTTCTCGGCGAGTTTCTGGAACTTGGCGAAGTCGTACTCCCAGATCAGAGTGTTGCCTTCGCGGCGCGTGGCGTTGGTGGATGCCACCTCGAACGGGGCGGTGATTTTCCAGGCGACGCGCAGGTTCTTGAAGGCGTCGTTCATCATCTTTTCGGTTTCGG
>DATLVW010000526.1:0-9917 GCA_035577085.1 Thermoanaerobaculia bacterium | reverse complement strand
GGCAGGCATTGCGGCGGAGGACGGTCGAAGGATCTCAAAATGCGAAGATCGTGTTCGAGCGGTCTTTGATCACGATCGCTCGCGCTGGACGAACATGATTCGCGAAGTTTGAGATCCTTCGACCGTCCTGCGCCGCCGATGTCTGCCGGTAGCGAGCGTACGAAATCTCGCGGCGGCTTCGGCGGCTCAGGATGACACAGCCTCGCCGCTGGGAATAAATGAGCACGCTGCCCGCGCCTGCCCTCGCGTTTTAACCGCTTTTGTTCCAAAATCAGTTGCTTTACGAAACCAAGCAACCATGGTGTCAACAAAATTTTGTTGGCGTCAACAAAAATTTGTTGAGCTCAACAAAAAACTTGTTGACCGCAACAAAAGTTTTGTTGGCGCCATCAAACAACTTGTTGAGCTCAACAAAAAGTTTGTTGACGCCATCAAGAAGTTTGTTGACGCCATCAAAAGTTTTGTTGGCTCCATCAAAAGTTTTGTTGACGCCATCAAAAGATTTGTTGAGCTCATCAAAAGTTTTGTTGACGCCATCAAAGAGTTTGTTGAGCTCATCAAAAGATTTGTTGGCGCCATCAAAAAGTTTGTTGGCCTCAACAAAAGTTTTGTTGAGCTCAACTCCCAACTTGTTGGCGGCAACAAAAGTTTTGTTGGCGCCAACTCGGAACTTGTTGACGCCAACTCCGAACTTGTTGGCCGGCGCGTGAACCTATCTGGCCGCCCCCTTCACAACGACCCCGTCCTTCATCACGAACGACACCCGCTCCATCGCCGTGATGTCGGTCAGGGGGTTGCCGGGGACGGCGACGATGTCGGCGAGTTTGCCGGTGGCGAGGGTGCCGCGGTCGGGGACGCCGAGGAGCCCAGCGGCGACGGATGTGGCGGAGCGGAGGGCGGCGGCGGGGGACATGCCCAGTCCGGTCATGAGCGCGAATTCTTTGCCGTTCATGCCATGAGGGGAGACGGCGGAGTCGGTGCCGAACGCGATCTTCACGCCGATCTTCAGCGCGTTGCGGAACATCTCGCTGCGGGCGGCCAGTGCTGCCCTCGCTTTGGTGGCGATAGCGGGGGGGAACTTGTCGGCTTTGCCGCCCGTCCACTCGCCGGCGAGCAGGGTGGGGACGAGGTAGACGCCTTTGTCGCGCATCATCGTGAGCGTCTCGGGTTTGATGAATGAGCCGTGCTCGATCGAGTCGACGCCGGCCGTGATGGCCATGCGCGCGGCGGAATCGCCGTGACAATGCGCGGCCACTTTGCGCTCCCAGTGGTGCGCTTCCTCGACGATCGCGTTCATCTCGTCCTGCGACAGCTCGGGCGCGTCGACAGGGTCGGAGAGCGAGAGCACGCCGCCCGAGGGCATGAATTTGATGACGTCGGCGCCGTACTTGATCTGATAACGGACGGCCGCCCGGCACTCCGCGGCACCGTTGCAGACACCCTGCATCGGGCCCAGTGGCGGAATGCCGGCCGTTGGCGGGATCGGATCGCTGTCGCCGTGTCCTGCAGTCGCGCCGATCGCGTGCACGGCCACGAGCATGCGCGGTCCGACCGCCCAGCCGTGGTTGATGGCGTTGCGCAGACCGACGTCGACGTAGTCACTCGCGCCGAGGTTGCGGACGGTCGTGAATCCGGCATCGATCGTCTTTCGTGCATACGTCGTGGCCAGAATGGCCTGCTCGGCGGGATGGCGCATCAGGTTCTGAAAGTAATCGACGTAGAAGTTGTCGCCGATCTCGCTGGTGAGATGAACGTGCGAGTCGATCAGGCCGGGCAGAAGCGTGGCGTCGCCGAGGTCGATGACCTGGGCGTTCGCGGGCACCGCGCCGCCGATCGACTTGATGTGATTCCCTTCGATGACGATGACGCCGTTCGCGGTTACGGCGTCCGAGGTGCCGTCGAAGATCCGGGCGGCTTTCAGGACGATCGTTTTCGGCTGCTGCGCGAAGGTCGAAACGGCGAAGAGAGCGGCGAGAAGGAGGAAGAGCTTTCTCATCATGAGTGGAAGCTAGCATGGTTTTTAGAGGCGTTTCACGCGGAGGCGCGGGGGACGCGGGGAGTTCACGTTCCGGTCACGGATCGCAAACCTTGCGGAGAATTGGGTCTGCCGCCCTAACTTTCCCAGCCGCTCTACGTCTGACGGTGCAATGAAGACGACTCGGCGGCTGCTCTGGCTCACAGTATTGCTTTGTCTTTCCATCGCTGTGCACGCCCAGACGCGCGAACCGGCGACGACGTTCGCCATCAAGCGCGCGTCTGGTCCGATCACCATCGACGGCGATCTCTCCGATGCTGCCTGGAAGGACGCGGTGCGCGTCGACAAGTGGTACGAGACGAACGCCACCGACAACACCGAGCCGAAGGTGAAGAACACGGCCTGGATGACGTACGACGATCACTTCTTCTACGCCGCCTTTCATTTCGAAGATCCGAATCCTGCTGCGATCCGCTCGCCGTTCGCGGACCGCGACAACATCCCCAGCTCGACCGACTACGCGGGCGTCATCCTCGATACGCGCAACGACGGGAAGACGGCCATTCTCTTTCTGTCGAACGCTCGCGGCATCCAGTACGACTCGGTGAGCGACGACACGAGCGGCAACGAAGACAGCTCCCCCGACTTCTTCTGGGAGTCGGCTGCGAAGATCACGAAGGAGGGATGGGACCTCGAGCTTCGCATCCCGTTCTCATCGCTGCGCTACAAGAAAGCCGATCCGCAGACCTGGGGCATTCTCCTCTACCGCAACTACCCGCGCGACCGCCGCTACCAGTTCTTCGCGAACAAGATTCCGAAGGGCGGCAACTGTTTCATCTGCAATGAGAACAAGATCACTGGTCTGGCCGGGCTGCCGCAGGGCGGGCACGTCGTCGCCGCGCCGTACATGACGGTCAAGGAGCAGGGCACGCCGCGTGGCGACGTACTCGGAAACCGGCTGGTCAACGCTCCGGCGAAGGTCGATGGCGGTATCGACGTGAAGTGGACGCCGAACGCGGACACGGCCATCGATGGCACGCTCAACCCTGATTTCTCGCAGGTGGAGTCCGATGTCGCGGCGATCTCGGCGAACCAGCGCTTCGCGATTTTCTTCTCCGAGAAGCGGCCGTTTTTCCTCGAAGGCATCGAGTTGTTTAATACGCCGATTCAGGCCGTTTACACGCGCACGATCACGTCGCCGCGGTTCGGCCTGCGGTCGACCGGCAAGTTCGGCGACAACGACTACACGGCGATCATCGCCCAGGACCGTGGCGGTGGATTGACGATCCTGCCGGGGCCGAACGGTTCCGATTTCGCCAATCAGGATTTCAATTCGACGGTTGCGATCGGCCGCATCCGGCACAACTTCGGCCTCTCCTACCTCAGCCTCCTCGGCACGTTCCGCGAGTCGGAGGGAAGCGCGCACAATCGCGTCCTCGGGCCCGATTTTCAATGGCGGATCAACGACAAAGAGACGGTCACGGGCCAGGTCCTTTTCAGCGACACGAAGACGCCGGACCGCCCCGACCTGGCCGCGGAATGGAACGGCCAGACGCTGAAGGGACACGCCGCAGACGTCTGGTGGTCGCATTCGACGAAGCACGTCGATTGGTACACCGAGGCGAAGGATTACAGCGACGGGTTCCGCGCGGACAACGGCTTCGTGCCGCAGGTCGGCTATCGCGAGGAGTTCTTCGAAGGGGGCTACACGACACGCCCGACCACCGGCTTCTTCAATCGAGTCCGCGTTTTCCTCAACGGTGACTATTCGGCAGCCACGAACGGCGACATGCTCTTCCGCGACCGCTCCGCGGGCGTCGGCTTCGACGGCAAGTTTGCCTCGAGCACGAGACTGCGCTTCTCGATCAACGGCGTCCGCAGCGGCGACAAAGTGCTCACGCGCCACCAGCTTCTGTATTCGACGCAGTTCACGCCGTCGCGCGTCTTCCAGAACATCCAGATCAACGGCTCAGCCGGCGAGGACGTCGACTTCTCGAACACGCGCCTCGGGCGCGGAGCCGACATTTCCGTCGGCGGCATCGTCCGTCCTACCGATCATCTGGAGTTCCGCTACAACCAGGGCCTGCGCTGGCTGAACGTCAATCCGTTGCCGGGCCAGGTCAGTGCCGAGCGCGCCCGCCTCTTCACCGCGCAAGTCGAGCGCATCCGTGCGACCTACACGTTCAACTCGAGGATGTACGTGCGCGGCATCGTGCAGAACGTCCGGACGAACCGCAACCAGAGTCTCTTCCTCAACTCGATCGATCAGCACAGCGGAAACGTGACGTCATCGCTGCTCTTCGCCTACAAGGTGAACTGGCAGACGCTCCTCTTCGTCGGCCTCGGCGACGAGCACGACGTCGACGTCGCCGACAACAAGCTCCAGCCAGCCAGCCGGCAGTTGTTCATGAAGATGTCGTACGCGTTTCAGAGGTAGGGAGACGCCGCATTTCTCACACTTGCATTGGAATTGCTGGCACTGTGCTCCCAATCGAGCGCCTTCTGCTCTGAAGTTAGGGTGGGTGGGGAGACAAAGGAATCCTGTACGGCTCAAGACGCCGTTCGAAAGGGTGGTTCTGTCGGCCGTTGGGCGCGGCGCGGGAGAAAGGTTAGGTCTTCAGCGGCTTACAGTTGACCTCGTAACCAAGCTTGGTGAGCTCACGCATGAGATGGCGCGAGCGTTGTTGTCGGGTGACCTCGGGATCAGCATTCCGGGGTGGTGTGTACGGGACCTTCTCAGAGATCATGTGGTAGAGCGCGACGGCGATTTCGCGAGCGACGGCCACGAAGGCGCGTCGAGGTCCGCGGCGCGCAGCAAGACGGTGGAAGCGGTGCGCGAGGTGGGAACCAATGGTCTGTGACGCGCTCACCGCGGCCTGAATGAGGATGGTCTTCACGTAAGGGTTACCTTCGCGAGCCTTGGCCTTTTTGCGAACGCCGGCACTTTCGCGATTGCCGGGACAGGTTCCTGACCAGGCTGCGAACTGACGATCGGTCTTCCATGCCGTCATATCCGTTCCGATCTCAGCGATCAGATCGATTGCCGTTACCCGGTTCACGCCGGGAATGGTGTCGAGCAAGGCGATCACGTCTTCGAAGGAACCGACTTTTTGCTCAATGAGCGCTCCCAGTTGCTCGAGTTGAGCTTCCAGATCGGCGATGACCTGCAGCTCCACTTGCAGCAGGCTCGCATCTTCCTCTCGGAACGATCCTCGAAAAGCGCGCTTCAGCGCCCCTCGCTTCCCTCGGAGCTTTCCTTTGGCCATCTCCGACAGCTCCTGGGGATCCGTCACTCCGCCAGCCAATCCAGCCAGCATCAGACGTCCAGAGACCCCGAAAATGTTGGAAGCCACCGAAGACAGCTTGATGGTCGCGCACTGCAGAAGCTTTTCCACGCGCAGCAGACATGCCGTGCGCGTTTGCATCAGCTTGCGTCGATACCGCGTGGCCTGCCTCAGATCACGAATCGGCCGCGGTGGAACAAAGTTTGGTTGAATCAGGCCATGCCGCAGAAGCTTGGCGATCCAATGCGCATCGGAAACATCCGTCTTCCGCCCAGGGACATTCGCCATGTGCCGGGGGTTCCCAAGGATGATCTCCAGTACTCCCTCAAGCACCTCGTATACCGACATCCAGTACACGCCGGTGCTTTCCATTGCCACATGCGTACATTCCCGTTGGATCAACCAATCACGCATGCGCTCGATCTCATCGCGAAACGTTCCGAATGTGCACGTGACCACCGTCGGCGGGCTGTTCCGCCCATCGATACAACACGCCACGATTTTCTTTTTGTGCACATCCAGACCTGCTCCCACTACAACGACTACTTCCATGACACCCTCCTTTCATGAGGTGTCCAAGAACGCGTACGCCGCCATTCGAACTCAGAATCTGCTCTACGTGCTTGTTCGAAACACTTCCGAACGTCATCAAACGGTGGTACCTATGTCGGCGCGGGATCAGCCTCCCCCACGGGGCTCGGTAGCCTCAGTTAAGGTTTCGACCTCTTCGCGTCTTAGACACCGCTAAAGGTCGGTCCGGCTGGTCCCGCATGCAACTTCGTCCACGGCGGTCGGCCGCAGGACGTCGGTCCCTCCCCCACGCTTTTCAGTGGGGGAGAAGGTGGCCGAAGGCCGGATGAGGGGGTGTTTGCCTGTCGCGCCAACGTTGCGCAAACCCCGACAAGGATGCCCTTTCAATCAGGTCACGCTCGCAGAGAACGTGGTTGTCCCATCTTTCGACGCCCCCCTCATCCGGCTTCGCCACCTTCTCCCCCCGCAAAAAGCGCGGGGGGAGAAGGCGCTCGATGGGAAGGAGGTCGCAGAAATGTGTGCGAAATGCGGGCTAGGCCCCCCTCGAGGATTGGTGTTACTTGTACGACGCCATTTACCGTCTTCCTGCACCCAAAACCGGCGTCACATGAACAGCTCGATTACAGCTTCTTCAGCAGCGCCGTCCAACGCACCCAGGCCGCGTCGCGGGCCTTCTTGTTCCCGGCGTACGCATCGCGGGCCTTCGCCTCGGCGGTGGCAGGCGGCGGCGGTGCGTCGCCGGCGCGCATGAAGCCGTGCCCCGCGCCTTCGTACGTGACCGGCTCGTACGTCTTGCCGGCTGCCTTCATCAACTCGGTCGTCGCCGGAATCGTCGCTCCGACGCGTGCGTCGTTGCCGGCATAGAAGCCGTAGACCGGCGCTTTGATTCTGGCGATGGACTCGGCGTCAGGGCCGGTGCCGTAGAACACGAAGGCCGCGGAAAGGCCGGGCCGGTTCGTGGCGAAGCGGAACGACTGTGTACCACCCCAGCAGAATCCGGCCACCGCAAGCTTTCCGTTGGCCGAGGGGAGCTTCGTGACGTAGTCAGCAACGGCGTTCAGATCGGAGGTGATCTGATCGGGGGGCAAGGTGCCGATGACCTTGACGGCCGCGTTCACGTCGCCGATGTCGCTCGTGCCGCCGCCTTTCGGGCCCATGCCTGACAGCAGGTCCGGCGCGATGGCGATGTATCCCTCGGCGGCAACTTCGTCGGCTTCCATCTGCACCCAGTCACTCAAGCCGAAGATCTCGTGAATCAAGATCACCGCCGTCGCCTTGTTCTTCACCTCGGGATAGACGACGAAGCAACTGACGACCCGATTGCCCGCCTTCACATTCACCCACTCGCGATGACGCGGCGATGACGCGAGGTGAGCCTTGGCCCAGACTCCTCCGGTCATTTCGGACGGTCCGGGCGGTGCTGCTGCCGCGGCCGCGGCATGGTCGGCATGAGCGGTCGATGTTTCCTGAGCGCAGGCCACGGTGACGGCGAGCGAGAGCATGGCGATCGCGAGCATCGATTTCTTCATCGTTTCCTCCGGTTGTGAACTCGGCAGATTCTATCGGATCAAGAGACCAGAGATCAGAGACACCAGAGGCTAGAGATCAGAGACTAGAGATCAGAGCATCAGTGGATCAGGGGATCAGGAGATCCGAAACTGGCCGCCTTCCTGATCTCTGATCTCTGCTATCTCTGATCTCTGATCCTCCCCCCGTCACCGAATGCCAATTTCAACGTAATACCGGGTCATGAGGACGAAAACCATGACCACGAATCGCCTACGACTCGCCATCGGGATCATCCTGCTGGCACTCACGCCACTCATGATGGCTGCTCCGGCAACCACACCGGCGACGAGCACTGCCACCACCAGCACCGCCGCCACCGATACCAGCACCGCCACGACTGCGACGCCCGCCCGCATCGACGATTACGACAGCCATGAGACGCGCGAGAAGTTACGCGAGCTGCTTCATACCTACCCGCCGGCCGTGGGGATGGTGCTGAGGCTCGACCCATCGCTCTTCAACAACACAGCGTATCTGGCGTCGTATCCGGCGTTGGCTTCTTTTGTCGCCGCGCATCCCGAGATTGCGCACGCTCCCAACTTTTATCTGCAAACCGTCTCCGTCGCCTATCCCTCCGATACGCGGCAGGACGTGCAGCATGAGCGAACCATCAGGATTCTCGCTGGTCTGGCCGGCCTGTTCGTGTTTCTCACCGTCACCATCACGCTCGCCTGGCTGGTGAAGACGCTCATCCAGCAGCGCCGCTGGAACCGCCAATCGCATGTGCAGACCGAGGTGCACAGCAAGCTGATGGAAAAGCTGACGACAGGGGAGGAGATGATCGCCTACGCCCAATCGCCTGCCGGCAAGCGATTCCTCGAAGGCGGTCCGATCGCACTCGACGCAGCTGCCCAACCGGTCAGCCTGCCGGTCAGCCGCTTCCTCTGGTCGTTGCAGGCTGGCCTCGTCCTTTCGGCGGCCGGTTTTGGTATGGAGATCGTCAGCGGTCAGATGCCGATCGATGTCACGCCGGTCGCGTCCGGAGTCGGCATTCTCGTGCTCTCGATCGGGATCGGATTCGTGGTCTCGGCGATCGTTTCGTTCGTGCTGTCGCGAAAGCTGGGACTTGTTCCAGCGAACCCTCCGGCAGGCGACGCCGCGTAGCGGGAACCTACGGTTATCATTAATGAGATGCCATTCAGCGTCGACATGACCTTGTCCGAGCTCGGGCTCCGCTCGCGCGTCGAGGAAGCGGCAACAGCAGCGCCGATGGATGAAGATGCGTTCCGGGCTTTCTACGAACGGACCGCGCGGCCGGTCTGGGCCTACCTGCGGCGGATCACCGGCGATGCCCAACTTGCCGATGATCTGTTGCAGGAGGCCTACTACCGTTTCTTCCGCGCCTCGGCCGATCATCACGACGAGACGCATCGACGAAACTACCTCTACCGGATCGCCACGAATCTCGCCCGCGACCAGGTGCGCAAACATCGTCACGGCTACGATGTCGCGCTCCCCGGCGAAGGCGATCCCGATCAACTCCGCGACGACGGGACCACCGCGCACCGCGCCCACATCCGCATGGACCTCGGGCGCGCCATGTCGCAGCTCGGCGCCATGCAGCGGCAGATGCTCTGGCTCGCCTACGCGCAAGGTTCTTCGCACGACGAGATCGCACAGGTCGTCGGCGTGAACACCGGCTCCGTCAAATCGCTGCTCTACCGCGCCCGCCGCAAGCTCGCCGAGCTTCTGCGCGGACATGATGACGGAGGGAAACGTGAATAAGCCCGACTGCGTTCGCGAGATCGAGACGTTCGATGCGATCAGCAGCGGTGCGTGGCCGGATGCCTGCGACGATTCGCTGCGCGCCCACGTTGCCACCTGCACGATCTGTTCGGATGTGGTCGAAGTGGCCACGGCGCTGATCGATGACCGCGACGCCGCACTGCGCGCCGCTCCCGTACCGCCGTCCGGTGTGGTCTGGTGGCGCATGCAGATGCGAGCGCGCAACGAAGCCACGCAATCAGCGCGCCGCACCGTCGTCGCCGTGCAGGCCGCCGTCTTTGCCGCAGTCCTGGTCATCGCCCTCGCCATCCTCGGCGGCGCCTGGTGGAACAAGCTTCCGCACATCGACGAGATTGCCGCGTCCGGCCTGCTCGCCGCCGCGCAATGGGGCGTCCCGCTGCTGCTGGCCATCGCAATTTGGCTGACGCTGGCACCCGTCGCCGTCTGGCTAGCCGTCACCAAGGACTGACGTTCCTTTCGCGGCGTAGCGCCGCCGGCTCGGCGGCTGTACCGCAGGCGGCGCCTGCGACTTCAGCGTTACGATGTTCCCATGGGCACATTACGCAAATGGTTTGGTCCCAGCAGGGAAGAGGTCTGGCGTCAGTTGAGCGACTCGCTCCATGGCCGTTTCATCGAGGGCGGCTTCTTCAAGAGCGACCGAGTGGAGGCCGAGCATGGCCTGTGGACCGTTACGCTCGACACGTACACCGTATCGACCGGCAAAGCGACGATCATCTTCACGCGGATGCGCGCTCCGTACGTGAATCCCGACGGCTTCCGCTTCACGATCTACAGGAAGGGCTTCTTCAGCGAGATCGCCAAATGGTTCGCCT
>DATLVW010000525.1:0-5349 GCA_035577085.1 Thermoanaerobaculia bacterium | reverse complement strand
CGAACAGGCTCCCGTACAGCAACCCGAAGACCGCCGACGCGACGCCGGCCTCCATCAGCAGAATGCCGTAGTCGAGAAACCTCGGCAGGTATCGAAAGAGAAACCACCCCGCCAGAAAGAGCACCGCACCGTGCCCGGCGTCCCCGAACATCAGTCCGAACATGGCGAGGAATCCCACGGCGAAGAATGCGGTCGGCTGCACTTCCTCGTACGACGGCGTGCCGTAGATGTCGATCAACTTCTGAAACGGCCGCAGAAGCAGCGGATTGCGATAGAGGATGGGAACGCGCAGCGTTCCTTCGCTCACGCCCGGCACACTCGCGACCGGCTCGATCTCAACGATGGCATGCCCTTTCGTAGCCGTGCGGACGCGCGCTGCCAGCGGCTCCGCGCTGTCGCACGGTACCCATCCCGAGATAACGATGAAACGGCCGGCCGCCGCAAAGAAGGTCTGCGCCTGCAGGAGGAGCATGGCCGTCTCGGCGCGCCGGGCAATCCGGTCCAGTACTTCGCTCGACCGCGTGCGCTCCTCCTCGAATGCGCGTTGCGCATCCGCAACGACGCGTTCCGCCCCGGCCAGCTCGCGCGCAAGCCGTTCAGCATCGAGATCGGCTGCCGACTTCGGAAGCGTCACCGCTCTGGCGCTGGCGAGGCGCATCGATTCGTCGAGGCGCGCCCGGTTGTATGCGGGCACGGCGGCGGCGAACAGCACCGATCCTTCGCGCTCGTGAAGAGAGACCACGGCGTGCGCGGATGGCGCGAGCATTTCCGCCATCGCGGGCAGCGCCTCCGCGGATTGCATGCCGAGTCGTATCGCGGCGAAACGGAGGGCAGCCAGCCGGTCGATGTCGAGCGATGCCAGGCGAAGGCGTTCCGCGTCGTCGCACCATTCGCGCGCCGCGGTCAGCCGCTCGCTGGCTTCCGCGTTCGCGCGTACGAGATCCTGCACGCGCTTCTCAATTGGCTCGAGAATCAGAAGGGTACGCTCCCGCTCGACCGCAAAGTCGGCGAGATCGTCACCGTCGAGCGCACCGGTCGCTTCTGCGCGCGGAACGCCGAGACGATCGGCGGTCGCGCGGATGCGGTGAACGACGTCGCGGAATCCGGCGTAGAGCTCGCGCACGCCGGGAGGAGACGCGTCGTACGGCGCGTGGCCGTGCGCGATGTCGACGAGATGAAGCAGCCCCTCGCCTGCGATGGCACGCGTGGCAACAGCCGCGTCGCGGCTCGGCACCTGCGCGCGGAAGTGAACCATCGGCACCGAGCGCAGCATGGTCATGCTCCGACCTGCGATGCCGCCATCGAGCGGATCATCGCCGCATCGAGGCGCTCATCGCCCATCCGCTCAACGAGCGCCCTAACCGCTCGCACTTCCTCCTCGGCGAGAAGAATGAC
The DNA here is from genome assembly GCA_035577085.1 of Thermoanaerobaculia bacterium. GTDB lineage: Bacteria > Acidobacteriota > Thermoanaerobaculia > Gp7-AA8 > Gp7-AA8 > JADGNZ01. The sequence continues at coordinate 3,954 of DATLVW010000525.1, read as the reverse complement.
GGCGACTGCAGAACCGAGAAGAAATGGCCTGCCGATGAATGCGCGGTGGCAGAAGCGCAGCCGCTCGCGACGGAGAGCGGTGATGTCCGTGATGTTGCCCGGCGCGACGCTTGCCAGTCCATACCACTTCGCGCCGCGGAGAACGAGCTGCGCTTCGCGTTCGCGGACGACGAGCTCGATGAGCCGGCGCGCGATCGATTCCTGTTTCGGAAGGCTGCGCGCTTCTTCGAGCAACCGCCGCGACGCCCAGCGGTCGAACGCAAGCTCCGCGGCGGCGAGGTCGGTCCCGTGTACACGTGCGACACTCCTCGCAATCTCCGCGTAGGGCGTCGCCGCGACCTGTGCCACCAATTCGTTCAGCGTCGGGGCTTCGGGAAGAGGAAACGATGCAAAGGCGCCGAGGTCGATCCAGAGGCGCGCGACCCGATCGCGATGTCCGTTCGCGACGACGCGCCAGAGCAGCTTGACGTTCTCGATTTCGTGCCGTTGAAGCATCGCGCGGAAGAGTGGGGCGCCGTTGCTGTATCCATCGATAGCGGTCTGATAAACCCGCAACAGACGACGCAACGGATCGTCGAGTTCTAATGCGGCGATCGCGCGCTGGATGGCGGCGGCGTCGGTTGCGGCGAAGAGAGGTGCCGCGCCGGCGCGTGTCAGCAGGCGGGACTTCCAGGCGCGAATGCGCGCGTGCGCGTACGCAAGTGAGCCGCGAGACGGTGTTCGCGCTCTCATCACGCCACCTCGCAGACCATACGAAGGACGAGTGCGACAGCATCATCGAACTTCCGTTCTCCGGCCGCGGCGAGTGATGCCAAGTACTGATCCTGCTGTTTTTTCAATTCGCCGATGCGTGCATCGCCTTCCGCGCGAATGCCGTCGAGCTCCCGATCGAGAGCGTCGGATTCTTTCTTCAGATGCGCATCGATCGTGGCATCGCGTGCCGTACGAGCCGCGAGCGTGTCATGCTCGCGCCGCTTCCCGGCAAGCGACACGCGAGAGCGCGCTTCCTCGTCCGCCGACACGATCGCCTCGAGGTCGGGATGCATCCATGCCTCCGCCGTAACAGTGCAGCAGGAGCACTTGCCGCGCGATGCCGCCGCTCACCGATCGGTGTGATCGCCGCTACTTCTCAGCGCCGTTCGGCATCAACCACGTTCCGGACGTTTTGTTCAGCTTGTGGCAGTACGTGCATTCGCCCTGGAACTGCTTTACGAACTCACTTTGGTCACCTTCCGCCAGATGCACTCCGTGCATCAGTGGTGCGAGCGGCGGCATGGTCTTCGAGCCGGCGGCGTGGCATTTCACGCATGAGGAAGGAACGTCCTTCACCGCCGCCGTCACCGCCGGATGTTTCCCCTTCAGCGTCATTCCTTTCGGAACAAACGTCTGCATGGCGGCGAGTCTCTTCGGATCGACGCTCCCGTTCCAGCGGGCAAGAAGAACACTGATGCGAGTGTCCGCGCCGCCGGCCTTCTTCGTGTGGCAGTCGATGCAGCCGGCGGGGTAGACGTCTTTAGCGTTGATGCCCGGAATCGCGCGCGGCGCGGCAGCCGCGGAAAGGGGCAACACGGCGAGAAGGAGAACGGCAAGACGATAGTGCTTCATCTCTTAAATGTGCGCCCTTCCGCGGCTGCTGTCTGTGATGTTTCTTTCGCCAAGCGGAGCGCCGCGTCACCTGCCGGCGTTCATAACGATACCATTCGCCTCGATGACCGCTCGAGCGATCAGATGGCCATCGCTGTTCCTCCGGAGGTTTCGAGTCGTTCCAGAAAGTTCGTGATCTGCGAACGCACTTCCGCTTGGTGGCCGAGGAGGAGATGGCCGCCGGATCCGAAGCCGATGAATGTTCCGTTGTGGATCTGCTCGGCGGTGTAGAGGCCGCCTTCGTAGGTGCCGTACAGATCGTCCGCCGCGCTGATCACCAGCGAGGGAACGCGAATGTCTTCGAGCTGATATCGCGTCAGGGTGGTTGAAACGACGCTGTCGTTCCAGATTCCTGCGACGCGTCTGCTGATGGGAAGAATGCCGCGCAGCATCTGATCGACGCTTCGGCGCTCGTCCGGCGTTGCGTTCCGGTAAGCATCCACCGGCGTGCCGAGAATGGTCTTGAGGAGAGTCATCCGCGCGACTTTCGTCGCGGTCCAGAAGAGAAAATCTGATGCCGCGATCGTGTTCAACACGGTCTCGAAAATGGGCGACAGAACGCGAACGGCGGCGCGCTGCGGTGCGTACGCCAACGGCACAATCAGCAGCAGCGCCGAGCAGCGCTCGGGATGGCGCAGGCAAAACTGCATGGCAGACGGACCGCCGGCGGAAACGCCGATCACTGGGACGCGGTCTAACTGCAGGGCATCAAAGAGTCGCAGGTGCGCCTCCGCCTGGGCTTCGGCTGAAGCGTCGGCCGGAAGTGGAGTGCCGAGGTAACCGAAGCGCGACGGGGCGACGATGCGGTAGTGGTCGCCGAGAAAGGCGCGCCCGAGGTCGAGGCCCTGATCGAAGCCGCCGCCGGCGCCGTGGATGAGCAGGACTGCCGGTCCGTCGCCAGACTCCGCAAACTCGATCCGCCCTTGCTCGGTATCGATGATCTGCCGGTCCAAGTCGATTCGCCGCCTGGCTGCTTCGATATCCTTGCGATACGCGGTGTACGCCAGCGCGGTGGCACCGGTTGCGATGGCTCCAGCCGCTCTGAGAAATCGGGAACTCGCTGATCTCATAAGAAGACCTCCTCAGTCAGTTCGCTACGCGCGCGCGCGCACGAGCTTCGCCGGCCCCCGCCCCGCTCTTCGAATCGATGTCTCCCGCGCGAGCAGTCCGAGCTCGCGGTTCGTCATCCGCCGCCCGAGGTCGGATTGCGCGACGATGCCGACGAGGCGTCCGTCGTCGTCGATGACCGGGAGATGGTGGACGTGGTTTTCCCGCATTACCTGAATCGCGTCTTCGAACGTCTCGTCGGGGTTGATGGCGACGAGCGGCGACGTCATGACGGCCGACGCGGGAAGGTCCGCCGCGTTCCACCCTCGGGCGACCGCGCGGCATGCGATGTCGCGGTCGGTAACGATCCCGACGATTTCATCGCCGCTGACGATGGGAACAGCGGCGCAGTCGTGATCGAGCATCAGCATGGCTACGAGACGGAGCGTCGTCGCCGCATCGCACGTGGCCGGATCGGGAGTCATGGCATCGCGGACTTTCATCATGGAAAGAAGATGCGTCGCCGCACGCTTGAGCACCGCGGCATGGAGCACATGTGGAGGTGACGGCCGCAGCCCCGCACCGATGGTGTGCGTCACCGGTTCGTAAGGATCGTGATGCGCGGCGAGTGACCGTGGTCACGCCGTCACGTGCGCTTGATGGCGGCGGCTCGATCGAGGAAGGAGGACGATCGTTACGTGCTCCGAATCGCACTCGCATTTGCGCTGAGTCTTGCCGTCGCGGTTACTGACGTGACAGCCGGCGATACGGTCACGATCCGATCTGCGATCGACTCGCTGAGCCACGGGAAAATCGTGATGATCGAAGGCGATGCCATCTGTGCGTCGCGTCCTCTTCCGCTTTTCTACAGCCGCCGGCAGTTTGCACCGGCGTGGAGCGCGCGCGATCGCGGCGAGCTGCTGGCCGCCATTCGCGATGCCAAGAGCGACGGCCTCGATCCGGCTGATTACCATCTGGCTGCCATCGAACGAGCGTCTGATAACGAACAGCGCGACCTTCTGCTCACAGACGCATTCTTTCTGCTCGCCTCGCACTTGCTTTCGGGCCGCGTCGATCCGGAATCGATCGAGCCGACCTGGTGTCTGACGCCGCGGGCGAACGATCTCGTCGCTGCGTTGGAGACCGCGCTCGAGCTGCACGACGTGCGCGCTGCGATCGCGCGCATGCCGCCCGCACATCCGGAGTACGCCGCACTTCGCCGCTGGCTTGCGACATACCGGCGCATTGCTGCGGCCGGCGGAT
>DATLVW010000524.1:0-4439 GCA_035577085.1 Thermoanaerobaculia bacterium | reverse complement strand
CCCGCGGATCAGCTCGTGATTGAGCTCGAGGATGTGATCGAAAAGCTTCGGCAGCGTGCGTCCAGCACACGGCCGCAGCTTGGATGAAGAGGTTCGCGAAATCATTCGCAACGCGGTCAAGAACGAGGACGGCACTCGCGTGGGTTTCGGATCACAGCTCGCGGCTATTTTTCATGGCGTCGGCATCGAAGAGGAAATTACCGAGCAACGAGGCCATCCGGTCGAACCGATTGACCTTAATTCCTGACTCAAGCAACGACAAGCGCGAGACCCCTACCTACCGCCCCTTCCAAACCTCCGCCACCTTCGCCCCCATCTCGCTTGGCGCTTCAACGACGTGAATTCCGGCTGCCTTCAGCGCGGCCATCTTCTCCGACGCCGTCCCTTTGCCGCCGCTGATGATCGCGCCGGCGTGGCCCATGCGGCGGCCCGGTGGCGCTGTCTGGCCGGCGATGAAGGCGACAACCGGCTTGGTTACGTTCGCCTTCACGAAGGCCGCGGCTTCTTCCTCCGCCGAGCCGCCGATCTCGCCGATCATGATGATTGCCTCGGTGGCCGGATCGTTTTCGAAGGCGGCCAGACAGTCGATGAAGTTCGTTCCCGGCAGCGGATCGCCGCCGATGCCGACTGCCGTCGACTGACCGAGCGCGCGCGTCTGGCCGACAGCCTCATACGTCAGCGTTCCCGAGCGCGAGACGATGCCGATCGGTCCCGGGCGATGGATGTGGCCCGGCATGATGCCGATCTTCGCCTCGCCGGGCGTGATGATGCCGGGGCAATTCGGACCGATGAGGCGTGACGGCGTTGCGCCCGATTGAATCGCGCGTGCATTCGACTTCTTCAGAAAGTCGTGCGCGCGAATCATGTCGTTGACCGGAATCCCTTCCGTGATGCAGATGATCAGCTCGATGCCGGCATCCGCTGCTTCCATGACCGCGTCCGCCGCGAAGGGTGGCGGCACGAAGATCAGCGAGCAGTTCGCGCCCGCTTTCTCGCGCGCTTCGCGAACGCTGTTGAAGACCGCGAAACCCTCATGCGTCGTCCCGCCCTTGCCCGGCGTCACGCCGCCGACCATGTTCGTTCCGTATTCGCGGCACTGAATGGCGTGAAACGTCCCCTCGCGGCCGGTGATGCCCTGCACGATCACTCGTGTGTTCTTGTCTGCCCAGATAGCCATAGTGTTGGTCTCTATTTTCCCTGCGCTGCGGCGACGACTTTCTGCGCGGCGTCCCACATTCCATCGGCGGTGATCAACGGCAGTCCCGACTTCGCCAGGATCTCTTTCCCGAGCTCGACGTTCGTCCCTTCGAGGCGCACGACGACCGGAACCGGCAGCCCCACTTCCCTCGACGCGCTCACCACCCCCTCGGCGATGCGATCGCAACGCATGATGCCGCCGAAGATGTTGATGAGGATCGCCTTCACGTTAGCGTCGGAGAGGATGATGCGGAACGCGTTGCGGACCTGTTCCGCGCTCGCACCACCGCCGACATCCAGGAAGTTCGCAGGCTGTCCGCCGGCGAGCTTGATGATGTCCATCGTGGCCATGGCCAGGCCGGCGCCGTTGACCATGCAACCGACGTTGCCATCGAGCTTGATGTAGTTGAGCCCGAACTCCGACGCTTCCACTTCGAGCGGATCCTCTTCCTTCAGATCGCGCATCTCGGCGACGTCTTTGTGCCGGAACATCGCGTTGTCGTCGAAGTTCATCTTGCAGTCGAGCGCGAGAACATCGCCTTCCTTCGTCACAAGGAGCGGATTGATCTCGGCGAGCGACGCATCCATCTCGATGTAACAGCGCATCAGTTTCTGGACGAAGTCGATGCACTTCTTGTACGAGTCGCCGGTGAGGCCGAGGGCGTTCGCGACGGCGCGTGCCTGAAATGGCAGCGTGCCGAGGACGCCGTCGATCGGCTCGCGGTGAATGGCGGACGGATCGCGCTCGGCCACCTCTTCGATCTCCATGCCGCCCTGTTTGGACGCCATGATCACCGGCATTCCGATGCGGCGGTCGAGCGTGATGCCGAGGTAGAGCTCCTTGTCGATGTTGAGCGCTTCTTCGATCAGCACCTTTCCGACGACGCGTCCTTCGGGGCCGGTCTGGTGCGTGACGAGGGTCATGCCGATGATCTTCTTCGCAAGCTCCACGGCTTCGTCGGGATCTTTGGCCAGCTTGACGCCGCCGCCTTTGCCGCGGCCGCCCGCATGGATCTGCGCCTTGACGACGACGCGGCCGCCCAGCTCTTTCGCGGCAGTGCGCGCCGCTTCGGGATTGTCGACAACGATTCCGCGCGGCGTCGGCACGCCGTAACGGCGCAGGATTTCTTTGGCCTGATACTCGTGAACTTTCATAGGGCGGCGACTTTTATCACATTGAACGACGATGCGCGGACACGCCCGGAAGTTGGATTAAACTGCCGCGCCCGGAGGTACCCGATGCCGATCGATGACGCTCATTTCAAACTGGCCTTGTCGCACTTCGCGAGCGGAGTCACGGTCGTCACGACCGAGCATGAAGGGCGGCCATTCGGAATGACCGTGGCGTCGTTCGCGTCGCTGTCGCTCAATCCCAAACTCGTTCTCGTCTGCATCGAAACGTCGGTGAAAACGCACGAGGCGATCGTTGCCGCCGGCAAGTTTGGGGTCAGCATCCTCGCCAGCGAACAGAGCGGCATCTCCTCGAAATTCGCATCACGCAGCGATGACAAGTTCACCGGCGTCGATATCTTTCGCGGCGCGCTCGATCTACCGATGATCACGGGAGCGCTCACGACGATCGAGTGCAAGGTGCAGGCACAGCTGCCCGGCGGCGATCACTCCATCTTCGTCGGTGAAGTCATCGACATCCAGACGCGCGAGGGCGATCCTCTCCTCTATTTCCGCAGCGGCTATCGCGAGATGCGAAGCTGATGCAGCCGATGCGCGACACATTGCGCGCGACGTTCCTTCGCGTACTGCGGCTCGACAATCGCCGCAAAGAAATCCGCCGCGGATCGCTCGATCACATTCGCAGCTTCCACTCCGACATCCTCGGCAACGAGCGCGACATCACCATCTACCTGCCGCCCGGCTATCACGACCGCGACGAGCTGCGTTATCCCGTGCTCTACATGCACGACGGGCAGAACCTCTTCGAGCCGGAACGGGCGTTCATTCCCGGCCAGCACTGGCGGCTTGCCGAGGCGGCGGACGAAGTCATCGGCGGACGGACGGCGCGGCCTATGATCATCGTCGCCATCGACAACACCGGACCTTCGCGCATCGATGAATACACGCCGACCCGCGACATCAAGCACCACGGCGGCGGGAAAGCGAGCGATTACGGTCGGATGCTGATCGTAGAGCTGAAACCCGTCATCGATGCAAAGTTCCGAACGCTGACGGATCCCTTGAACACCGCACTCGGCGGCTCATCGCTCGGCGGTCTGGCCACGCTTCACCTCGGACTGAAACACCCCGACTTCTTCGGCGGTCTGGCCGTGATGTCGCCCTCCGTCTGGTGGGACAACCGCATCATTTTTGACGACGTCGAGCGCTTCGACGGCCGCAATCGCCCACGCATCTGGCTCGATATGGGCGGGCGCGAGGGTGTCGAAGGGCTCGCGAATGCGCGCATGCTGCGCGACCGATTGATCGCACGAGGCTGGCGCATCGGCGTCGACCTCCGTTACTTCGAAGACCGCCGCGCGGACCACAGCGAGCGCTCCTGGGCCAAACGCGCCCCGGCGGTGCTGGAGTTTTTGTTCCCGCCGGTCGAGTTGTCCACCCCAAATGGCAGTTGACGCCCTAGGACGCCCGCTTCGCGATCTGCGGATTTCTGTCACCGACCGGTGCAACTTCCGTTGCACGTACTGCATGCCGAAAGAGGTCTTCGGCCGTGACTTCGCCTTTCTCGATCGCGCGGAGTTGTTGACCTTCGAGGAGATCACGCGTCTGGCACAGCTCTTCGTGCGTGAGGGCGTTGCGAAGTTCAGGCTCACCGGCGGCGAGCCGCTTCTCCGCCGCGACATCGAGCGGCTCGTGGCAATGCTGTCGCGCATTCGCGGCGTGGAAGACATCGCGCTGACGACGAACGGTGCGTTGCTCACCCGCGAAAAGGCGCTGGCCCTGCGCAATGCCGGCCTGAATCGCATCACGCTCAGCCTCGACTCGCTCGACGACGCGGTCTTCCGGCGGATGAATGATGTCGAGTTCCCCGTCGCGCGCGTGCTCGACGCGATCGATGCCGCGTCCGACGCCGGTCTCACTCCGATCAAAATCGACATGGTCGTCAAACGCGGGGAGAACGACGACAGCATCGTGGCAATGGCCTCGCGGTTTCGCGGCACCGGCCACATCGTCCGTTTCATCGAGTACATGGACGTCGGCAACACGAACGGCTGGCGGATGGAAGACGTCGTCTCCGCGCGCGAGATCGCCGAGCGCATTTCCGATCAGTG
>DATLVW010000523.1:0-2165 GCA_035577085.1 Thermoanaerobaculia bacterium | reverse complement strand
CGAATTGATCGGCGTCTGGCACTCCGCGCCGGGCGTCAACATCGCCGAGCTAAACATGGCGCCCTCTAATTACTTTATCTATCGTGAACAAAATCAAACCTTCCAGGATATCGGCGTCTACCAGCGCGATGCAGTCAGCATTACCGGCTTGGCCGAACCCGAGCGCCTTGACGCTCTTGACGTCACCGACGGCATCCTTCCCTTGCTCGCCATTCCCCCCATGTTGGGCCGCTCCTTCACCCGCCAGGACGACTCGCCTGGTGCGCCCGACACCGTCATGCTCACCTACGGCTTTTGGAAAAAGAAATTTGCTGGCTCAACCTCCGTCATCGGCCAGTCCGTCACACTGGATGGCAAGTCGCGCGAGATCATCGGCGTGCTTCCGCAGCGCTTTCATTTTCTCGATTGGACCGATCCCGCCGTCGTCCTTCCCTTCAAATGGGATCGCAACAAGGTCAATCTCGGCAATTTCAGCTATGAAGGTATCGCCCGCCTCAAGCCCGGTGTCACCATGGAACAGGCCAGCGCCGACGTGGCCCGCATGCTTCCCATCGTTTCCCATTCGTTTCCAGCTCCTCCCGGATTCAGCGCCAAGCTGTTTGAAGACGCCCACATCGGTCCCAACCTCCGCCCGCTGAAAATCGATGTCATCGGCGACGTTGGCAGCACGCTCTGGGTACTCATGGGCTCCATCGGCCTTGTACTACTCATCGCTTGCGCCAACGTCGCGAACCTCCTCCTTGTGCGTGTCGAAGGCCGCCGTCAGGAACTAGCTGTTCGTTCCGCCCTCGGCGCGAGCCCCTACCGTATCGCTGGTGAACTTCTCCTGGAAAGTGTTACTCTCGGTTTCCTCGGCAGCGCGATCGGTTTGGGACTGGCTTACACGGCCTTGCGTATCCTCGTCGCCATTGCCCCTGACGGCCTGCCCCGCATCAACGAAATCGGCATAGACGGCCCCGTCCTGCTCTTCACCTTTGCTGTCTCCATTCTCGCCAGCGCGCTCTTCGGCTCCATTCCCATCTTCAAATACGCAGGCGTTCGTCTCAGCACTGGCATTCGCCAAGGCGGCCGTGCCAACAGCGGAAGCCGTGAACAACATCGCGCTCGCAGCATTCTCGTCGTCGTGCAAGTCGCCCTCGCTCTCGTTCTCCTCATCTGCTCGGGACTCATGATCCGGACATTCCGTGCGCTCACACATGTCAATCCCGGCTTCTCTCAGCCCGCGCAACTGCAAACCTTCCGCATCGGCATTCCTGACAATCAAGTCATGGACGACGAGAGCGTCGTCCGAACGTTCGAAGAAATGCGCGCTAAGATCGCCGCGATTCCTGGCGTTTCGGCGGTCACTATCTCCACCTCTTTTCCTATGGATGGCAACTCCAACAACGACCTGGTCTTCGCCGAGGATCACCCGTACATGGAGGGGAAAATTCCTCCGGTCCGCAGGTTCGCGTTCGTCATTCCGGGTTTCTTCGCAACTGAGGGCACTCCCCTCGTTGCAGGACGTGACTTCACCTGGACGGACATTTACCAGAAGCTACCCGTCGCCATCATCTCTGAAAATTTCGCTCGCGAGTATTGGGACTCTCCCGCCAACGCCATCGGCAAACGCATTCGTGTCGCTTCCACCGATGACTGGCGCGAAATCGTTGGCGTCGCCGCCAACGTTTACCGCGACGGCGTCAGCAAGAATCCACCCCCCATGGTTTATTGGCCCATTATGCGGGCTAAGTTCGAAGGCCAGGCGCACGACGTCGCCAGATACACCGCTTTCGGCATTCGCAGCCCGCGCGCCGGTTCCGAGGCCTTTCTAAACGAAGTTCGCGCAGCTGTCTGGTCCGTGAATCCCAATCTTCCTCTCTCGAGAGTGCATACCCTCGACTATTACTACACCCGTTCCATGGCCCGCACTTCTTTCACCCTCATCATGCTCGCCGTCGCAGGCGGCATGGCCCTTCTACTCGGCGTCGTCGGCATCTATGGCGTCATCGCTTGCTCCGTCTCCCAGCGCGTCCGCGAAATCGGCATTCGCATGGCTCTCGGTGCGCAGACGAATTCGCTAACCGGGATGTTCGTCCGCCACGGCCTGATCCTCACCGGTATCGGCGCAGCCTTCGGCCTCGTCGCCGCCGCAATCGTCATGCGCCGATACCGGAGAGGATCAG
>DATLVW010000522.1:0-4041 GCA_035577085.1 Thermoanaerobaculia bacterium | reverse complement strand
GACGGCCGTTACCTAAAGATTGTCAATGCGACGGGCGAGCGCCTGCACTTTTCCCGTAAGGAGGGTTTTTCGCTGAACGAATTCGTTTATGACTTACAGCTGGACGACGATGTCGTTTTCGCCGGCAACGCCGCTTGCTATTTCGATATCTTCCACGGCTGCGCGTGGACGGAGGGCATAGGGGGCGAGCCGCGAACCACCCGCGTGCGGATGGAAACCGAAGGGAAACCGCGCCTCGCCATCGCGGCCATGCCCCGTTCAGGTCCGGACGTCTGCGGCGACTACGAGATCGAGATCCAACCCAATGCTGCTGGCACGTATGAGCTGTTCGTCACGAATCTCGACTATGACCCGGCCACCGAATATCGCAATTTCGACTTCCTCATGAACTATCTCGTCGCAAGAGGCGGCATTCCAAGAGTGCTGAAGAAACCTACTCCCGGAATGCCTCCCGATCCGGATGAACTGACCATGAGGTATCTCGGAGAAAAACTGAAAGCGCTGGGCGAATTCATCAGGACCGATGGCGGCACTGTTGGCGGCTACTTTGACGCTGGCGGCGGGATTAAGCTTGAAGGCGGGTCAACGAATCCTGCCCCCTCAAAGGCCAGGCATTCATCTCTAGCCGAGAGGCTTGCCGCGGGCGTTCAAGCTCCTGTGCCCCTCGACGAGTCTTGCTCTGACAGCCACGTCCCCTAAAACAGCCATTTTCCCTTGAGAGGAGTGACCATGAAGACCGCTGGAAACTATGTCCTGACGCCCCAAGGCCTGGTGCACAAATCGCGGATTCATTCGGCTGAACAGATAGGTGCGAGCAGCGCGCCTTGGCCGGCACCGAATCGATTCCCCCCAAGCACTACCGTGATGCAGGCGCTGAGCCCCAACGGCTGGAAAGCGTCGGCGACGTTCGCTGCGGCTGTTGCCCTTGGCAAGATGAGCGTCAAGTTCAAGGTACCCGAGCCGCCGGCTATGGACGGAGCGCTCATTTACCTGTTTTCGGGAGCGGAAAACGCCCAGATGAGGACGATTCTGCAGCCCGTGCTTCAGTGGGGCGATAACGGCGCCTATGGAGGCGAGTGCTGGAAAATCTCATGTTGGCATGCCTCCGTGGACGGCCAGTGGTATTACTCGACACCAGTGGACGTGAGCACCGGCGACATCGTCACCGGAACGGTGGAAGTGGTGGAGGGTCCCGCCAAGGACTGCACCGCCAAGGATTGTACGTGCACGTGGAAGATCATCGCTTCTACCGATAAGGGGGCGTCCACTATGCTCGATGAGAGCATGGACCCTTCGCTGGCGATGTCTTCATTGATGCTATTCCTCATCGGGGCAGCGCTCGAAGCCTATCCGGAGGAAGCGTGCTGCACGGGTATCGCGCGTGAGCAATATCCTGCTAGCGACACGGTATTCACCGACATCGAGCTTACCGATCTGGCGGGATATCGATTCCTCGCCGACTGGAACTCGAGATGCGACCTGGGGGACAACGCGCTCTGTGGCTGCAAGAACACGGTGCAGATCAACCCCGACAAGAGCACGATTACGCTGCGGTATTGACTGCTGGCCGAAGCAAAGGCAACCACAGAGACCCAGAGAACACAGAGAGGAACTCTGTGACCTCTGTGTCTCTGTGGTGACCGGTTTTTCAAATTGACCCACTACCAACATGTGGCAGCAGACGCGTTAGCCGGCATTTCTCACACTCTCGGGCGGCTCCGAAGATCTCGCTCGAGCGTCTTTAATTACGATCGCTCGCGCTGGGCGAACACGATCTGCGTAGTTTGAGATCCTTCGCCGTCCTCCGCCGCCGAGCACGCACTGAGCAAACATCGCGATTCGCGCGGGCGGCTCCGGCAGTCTCAGGATGACACCAATCTCGATTGGACTGTCACTCCGATCCGTTCGGACTCCTCTACGCCGTAAAGCCTAAATCGTCACCCGATCGAATCCCTTTTCGTGCGAGTGCTCGTCCATTACGCCGATGGAGATCTGGGAGCGGCCGGGCTCGAGGACGACGTTGACGCGGAATGTCAACGCGCTCGCGGGCGTGACGCCGTCGGGCCAGCGGATTAGTTTCCGTTGAGTGTTGACGTTTGAGGAGTTGCCGAGGGGGTCGCCGGTGGCGATGAAGACGGTGAAGGCGCTGGCGTTGTCGTTTCCAACCTTCACCATCGTCAAGTTGCGAATGGGAATGATGACGTCGACGGAAACCAGGCGCCGTTCGCCGTCGAACACAGGCGGCGCGGCATGAAGAGAGATGCCGAGCGCATTCTCATCGGCCGGGTTGACCTGTTGATAGGCAATGACGCGGCTTTCCATTTCATCCGTCGGCGTTCCTAATCCTGCGCTGCCGCGCGTGACACGAACCGAATAGCCATTGCGGACCTTTACCGACAGCGCATCCTTCCCGGAAATCGGGGCTGTCGGATGAACGCCCACTGTATAGAACGACTCGAGGTCCGAGGCGATGCGGTCGAGCGCATCGGCCGGGGAACGCCCAATGAAGGCGATGCCGCCGGTTGCTCCGGAAAGCAGGCGGTAACCGGCGACGCGGTCCGCCTCGTTCGTGAATGCCGCGAGCGCATCGGCGGTCTGGCTGGTTTCGCTGCCGCCTGACGAGTCTTTGCGCATCTCGGAGCTGATCGCATAGACGGCCACGCCGCGGCGCCAGAAGCGGGTACCGACGGAGTCGAACAGCGACGTCAGATCGTAGGCGGAGGACTCTCCCATCGGTGAGCTGAACTGCGCTCCCTTCTGCATGGCCGCCCCTCGGGCGCCCCGCAACGCCGATGTGCGCAATCCCTCCACGTACTGAAACACTCCGGCGCCCGGCGTGCGGGGAAGGTCGGCGCCGACGACGATGAGCACGTTGCGCGTGCGCGGCGTGAAGAGGCTTACCACCGATGAGATGTTGCCGAGGGACAGCTCGGCATCGCGGTAGCGGGCGGATGCATAGGCTCGCGCTGAATCGAGCAATGCGTCGAACGTGTAAAGCGTATGCCCCTTCGCGTCCGCCTGCTGGATGTCCGTAGCGATCTCGCGAATTCGCTTTTCGGCGGCGGTCTGCCCGTCTGTGAGCGAAGGTGCCGACTCGCCCGACACCCGCTCCAACGCGGCGTCGATTGCCGGCAGTTTCGATGTCCACGCCGTCATGGCGCGCAACGTCTGATCGCCGGCGAGGACGACCGCGAGATCACCCGGCCGCAGTGTGCGCGCCAGAAATCCGTGGATCGCCTCGGACGCCTGACGCCGCGCGGACATCGATAGAGAGCTCACCTGAAACAGCACAGCGATCCTGCGCACTTCGCGCGCCGGCGTTCCGCCCACTCCTCGCTCGGCGAACGTGGCCAGATCCACCGGCACGCCGCCAATGGAGAGCTGGACATCGTCTTTCGATAGCGAAGGAACGTGCATCCCTTTCGAATCAGTCACGACGAGCGCCAGCATCGCCGCCGGCCCCTCGCTCGGTTGCGGCCGCGCCTCCTGCGCAACTGCGATTGATGAAATGAAGAGGAGGACGATCGCGACCAGGGCATCGAAACGCTTCATGAGGTCCTCCGTGTTCGATTGAACGTCCGGGACGCTGCATTGCAAACCGGGCTGGCGAGGAAGTCTACGCCTCTTCGCATGGGTGCGGCGCATCGGCACCGAAGCTCGATAGGGGAGTAAAGACCGTCCTCGCCCGCGTACCACGGTACCTTTCCTGCGCGAAACCATGTGACCACCGACGCGTCGCGCATCTCGTCAAAGGGATTGCTGTTCGAGCGATCGTTGGGTAGGGAAACGGTGACCTGGTGGCTCTCCCCACTGCAGGGGAGAACTATGACCGCTACTGTTCCTGCATCGAAGGCGAAAGCCGTTCGACAACAGAAGTACTTCATCACTACCCCTGACGAGTCGCCTATCAACGTCTATTCCGCTGCAATGTCGAAGGGTATGCAGGCGCTGAAGAAGTACCGTTTGGCGGAGAATGTCCCGAACGTCATGACCGCAGCCCTTTCCGAGAAAGAGGTGGAGCGGCTCGTGAAGTTCGGTGCC
>DATLVW010000521.1:0-2851 GCA_035577085.1 Thermoanaerobaculia bacterium | reverse complement strand
TGGCCTCGTTCTTCCCCGTGGCGATGAGGTCGGCGACCTGACCTCCGATCATGCCCTTCGAGTCGACGGCGAGGGCGACTTCCTGCACAGCGCGAAGCTGATGCCTGGCCTCAACTCCCGCCACTGGACGCGCCAGCCACGAAAACGCCTCGGTCAGAAGCGCGTCGCCGGTAAGGATCGCCATGGCTTCGCCGAAGACTACGTGCGTGGTCTTCCGGCCGCGGCGCAGGTCGTCGTTGTCGAGCGCGGGAAGATCGTCGTGGACGAGCGAGTAGGTGTGGATCAGTTCGAGCGCGGCAATGGGAATGAGCAGCGCGTCGACGTGCGCTCCGCACGCTTCCGCTGCTGCAATTCCAAGAATTGGGCGGATGCGTTTTCCGCCGCCGAGGACCGCGTAGCGCATCGCCTCGTGGATGACCGCGGGCGGGGTTTCGGCTTCGGGAAGGTTCGCGTCCAGCACCCTGTCAACGACCAACCGCGTTGCCGACAGCCATTCGTTGATCCCGCTCACTCCTCGGGGGCCTCGCCGAGATCGTCGTCTTCCTCGCTTTCGAACGGTTCGACGCGCGGCTCCCCTTTCGCATCGGACAGGATCAGCTCGATCTTCTTCTCGACCTCTTCGAGCTTCTGATTGCAGAAACGGGAGAGACGAATCCCCTCCTCGAAGAGCTGCAGCGACTCGTCAAGCGGCATCTCTTCCGACTCCAGACGCTTTACGATCGTCTCGAGCTGCTGAAAGGCTTTCTCGAATTCGTTGGATTTGCGGGCCATTACTCGTTGCTCATTCCTTGACCGATGTGGGCCACACAGTCTCAAGCCCCATCGTCTTCGCGTCAACCGTACATTCGAGGCGGCCCTTTTTCAGTTGCACCTCGATCGGTTCGCCGACTGTTACCACATTCGAATCGAGGATCGGCTTTCGCCGTCCCCGTTTCGTGCGGGAGAACGCGATGGCGTAGCCGCGTGAGAGCACGGAGAGCGGCGAGACGGCGTCGAGCGTAGCCGCCGTTGCGCGGAGACGTTGACGCTCGCGAGCGATGTGCGCGGGAAAGCGCAGCAGTGGCTCGCTGACGGCGAGCAGACGTGCGCGCATCGATCGGGCGCGGGCTTCGAGCATGCGAAACAGCGTGACGCGGCTGCGGTTGAGGCGTTCGCGGCGCAAAGCGATCCGGCGCGGCAGCAAGCCGAGGCGATCCGAGGATGCGAGGTGGCGAAGCTCGTGGCGGTAGTTGCGGACGCGCGTTTCGACCACCTGCCGCACGCGCCGCGCCATATGGTCGAGCTGCGAGCAGATCTCGCTTTTCGCACGAATCACGATCTCCGCCGCGGCCGAGGGAGTGGGTGCGCGAAGGTCAGCAACGAAATCACAGATCGTGAAGTCGGTCTCGTGACCGATTGCCGAAATGGTCGGAACCGCGCACGCGGCGACGGCCCTGGCGACAATCTCTTCATTGAACGCCCACAAGTCCTCGAGTGAGCCTCCGCCCCGGCAGATGAGAACGACGTCGTGCAGATGCCAACGGGAAAGATTTCGGATTGCCGCGGCGATCTCTCGTCCCGCCTCGCGCCCCTGAACACGCACCGGGTAAACCTGCACGTGCAGACCGGCGAAGCGGCGCCCGAGGACGTTGAGAACGTCGCGGATGGCCGCACCGGTAGGACTGGTGACGATGGCAATGCGCTGGGGCAGCATGGGGATCGTCTTTTTGCGCGATGGATCAAACAACCCTTCTTCCTCGAGTTGCTTCTTGAGCTGCTCGAACGCCAATTGCAGAGCGCCTAGACCAGCGGGCTCTACAGACACGGCATTGAGTTGAAACTCACCTTTTTGCTCGTAAAGCGTTAGGCGCCCACGAACGACGAGTTGCAATCCGTTCTCGATTCGGAAGCGAAGGAAGCGCGCATTCATGGCAAAAAGGACCACGCGCATCTGTGCCCTCGCGTCTTTGATCGAAAAATAAACGTGACCGGCAGCCGATCGAACGACGTTTGTCGCTTCGCCTTCGACGCTGATGTCGTTGTAACGAAAGAGATCCAGGTTGATTTGCCGGATCAGCTCGCTGACCTGCCAGACGCGATCTGCCATCCGCACATGGTAGTCAATCAAAACTAGGCAAGCTAGTTGCTCTTGTGATCGTTGCCGACAAGGCAATAGACGAGCTGTCAATCTGAAGGCAGCAAGGAGTCAGGAAAATGAAAAAAGAAATGATCTTCAAGAAAGTAGTGGCGGGCATCGGCTCAGCCGCGCTCGCAATCGCACTCAGCGCGTGTGCACATCACGATGCAGCATCGCAGGCAGAGGGATACGGTCAGATTCGCACCGAAGGGGCAGCAACGACGGCAGACAACAGCACTCCTGTGGTCGGAACCGCTCCTGCGCCGAAGAACGCGGAAGGGGTGAGTGGCTCGACGACTCCTGCCGTGATTTCCGGCCCGGCAGCCGTTGACAGCGACGGCCGTGCATACACCAGCAGTTCCGCTGGCGGCAACGGCAACGCTTCCAACCTCGGCAACAATACGAATGTCAACCTGATCCCCAAGAAGACCTCATCCTCTGAAGTTGTCGTCACCCAGACGCCCATCGAGTCGACGACCACGACCGTCGTGAGCAACACGCCGGCCCCGGTCGAGCCGATGGTCGTTGAGACGCCGGCCCCGGCTCCGGTCGTCGTAGAGACGCCAGCCCCGGCTCCGGCCCCGGCCCCGGTAGTCGAAACCCCGATGGCTTCGAGCAGCACAGTCGAGACCCCCGCCCCAGAGGCACCGGCACCGAAGCATCACCGCAAGATGCACAAGGACTAATCCCCGGTAAACGCAGTAACGGCAGGGCGCGGGCGACCGCGCCCTTTTG
>DATLVW010000520.1:0-2407 GCA_035577085.1 Thermoanaerobaculia bacterium | reverse complement strand
GTTGCTGATACGAGATGTCCTTGAGCAGGAAGCCGCGCGCACCGGCCCGAATGGCGTCGAGCACGACCGGCGTGTCGTCGAACGTCGTCAGCACCAGCGTCGGTGGGAGCGCGTTGGCCGAGGAGAGCTCGCGAAGAACATCGACGCCGCTTTTCTTCGGCATCCGCACATCGAGCAGCAGCACGTCCACCTCGGCCGCAGGAACCCGCTCAATTGTCTCGGCGCCATCTTCGGCCTCGCCGGCGATCACAATCTCCGCGTCCATCTCCAACAGCGTGCGGATACCCTGGCGGATGAGGAGCTGATCGTCAGCGATGAAGACGCGGATCACAGTCCACTCCGCGCCGGAAGAAACGCGGTCAGTGCGAAGCCGCGGTCTGTGCCGCTCTCGATCGTGAGCGCGCCGCCGGCGTTCTCGATTCGCTCGCGCATGCCGCGCAGGCCGAAGCCGTCGCGCGCGCTGGCCCGTCCGCGGCCATCGTCACGCGCACGCACTTCGAATCCCTCGGCAGTGCGGCGCACGGTGATCCAGAGATTCTCGGCGCCGGAGTGCCGCGCCGCATTCGTCACCACTTCCTGCACGCATCGGAGAATAACCAGGCCCTGCTCGGGATCTTCGACGCGCAGCGATTGATCGACCTCGAGCTGCACGTGAGGCCGCGGCAGATCGGCCACGAGCGTGCGAAGCGCGCGCCCGAGGTCGAGGCAATCGTCGGCGTTCTTCTCGGCCACGATCGAGCGGACGTCGGCCAGCAGCGTGCGCGCTAGAGCCTGCGCCTTCTCGACGTCGCCGTGCGCCGCGCCGTCCGTGCGCACCAGCGCGGCCTCGAGGTTCAGCGTCAGCGCGGTGAGGTGATGGCCGAGGGCATCGTGCAGTTCGCGCGCGATGCGAAGCCGTTCCGCGAGGCGGCCGCCGTCGGCGACGAGATCCTGCATCGCCCGAAGCTGCGCGTTCGTCCGAATCTCGCGGTCGAGAATCTCGAACGTGAAGAAGGCGAGAATCTGAAAGCCGAAATACGCAGGAGCGAGCAGCCAGGCCGACCGGCCATTCCAGTGAAAAGCAACCGCGCCGGCGAGAAACAACGTCTGGATGACGATCCAGGCCAGGCCGCGCTTCCGGTCCATCAGCGACGGAAGCCGCATCGCGATCAGCACGAGCAGCGTCCCTTCGAAGCCGTCACAAAGAAGCAGCACCATCACGACGATGCAGAGCACTTCCATCGCCATCAAGGAACGGCGAGGCCGCGCGAGGTCGGCAACGAAGAGCGCGCCGAAGAGCACGTACGCAACCGCCCATCGCAGCATCGTTCCGGGCAGGGTTGCGCCCTGGATGATCACCGGAAGGCCGACCATCAACCATGCGGTCAGGCCGGCGACGCCGAGGATGCGCGTGTGCGGCATGGCGGGAGGATGACACAGCGGATCGGGCCCGTGAATAGGCCGGAAGTCACATGCCGCGCGTTGCCCCGAGCGGCACATGCGCGGAAGCGTGGCGGTGCGTACCTTGTGCAGCGGAGGATTTCATTATGCGAATCGCTACACTCTTTCTGTTTCTCGTCATCGTCGCCCTTCCGCTGACCGCAGACGATGCCGCCGATTTTCTGAAAGCGGTCTCCGGCCGCGACCTTGCCACAGTGAAGTCGATGCTCGCCCGCGACGCCTCGCTCGCAAACGCGCACAGCGCAAAAGGAACGGATGCCGTCACCTTAGCGCTGTTTACGAACGTCGGCGAAGGCTTCACCGATCCGGCGAAGAACGAGGTTCTGCAAGCGCTCATCCCTCACGCGAAATTGGACATCTTCGAGATTGCGGCGCTCGGCACGGCCGCTCAACTCGATGCGATGCTCACCGATCCTGCGGCGCTGACGAGCCGCACGGCATTCGGATGGACGCTGCTGCACATGGCGGCCTTCGGCGGCAATGCCGCGACGACGGAGTTGCTGCTGAGGAAGGGCGCAGCGCTCGAAACCCGCGCCAAGTCAAAGTTTCTCAACACGCCATTGCAGACGGCGTGTCTCAACGGCCAGTACGCGACCGCGAAGATCCTGCTCGATCACGGCGCCGATGTGCTCGTCCGCCAATCGAAGGGTTTCGCCCCATTGCACGAAGCCGCACTCCTCGGCCGCACCGATCTCGTCCAACTCCTGCTCGACCACGGCGCCGAGATCAACTCCGTCGCTGACAACGGTCAGACTCCGCTGGCCGAGGCCATGCGCGGAAAACACGACGAGCTGGCGGCGTGGATGAAGGCGAAGGGCGCCGTGCTGGGCGTGCAACCGGATGACGAGGTGTTGAAGAAGTAGGCGTGAAGCGGAGCATTAAGGACGTACGCGCGTCACGGATCGTGTCCAAGCCTTGACTTAAGCACTCTTCGGCAATCGCAGGGGAACCCCGGCGTCCAGCCGCG
>DATLVW010000519.1:0-6801 GCA_035577085.1 Thermoanaerobaculia bacterium | reverse complement strand
GAACTGCTCGTGATGCAGTGAGTCATCCGGCTTGAAGACCAGGTGGATCCCTAGGTTCCGCTCGATCTCTTCGAAGATCGGATCGTTGGTGTTGTGAACGGACCCGTATACGACCGGGTTCAGCCGCACGATCACATCCTGACCTTCGTGCAGATCGCGCAGTTTCATCAGCTCGCGCCAGATCTCGAAGGCGATCGTCGTGTTCGACTTGATCCGGCCGCTGCCACCGCAGTACGGACAGGCCTGCGTCAGCGAGCGCTCCAGACTCTGGCGCACCCGCTTGCGCGTCATCTCGATCAACCCGAACTCGGAGATCTGCAGGATCTTCGTCTTCGAGCGGTCCTTGCGGATCTCGATCTCGAGCGCTTCGAAGAGACGCGTTCGATTGGCCAGGTCCTCCATGTCGATGAAATCGAGAACGATGATCCCGCCGAGGTCGCGGAGACGGATCTGCCGGACGATCTCTCGCGCGGCCTCGAGGTTCGTTTTGAAGACGGTCTCCTCGAGATTCTTCTTGCCGACGTACTTCCCGGTATTCACGTCGATGGCGACGAGCGCCTCGGTCTGATTGATGACGATGTAGCCGCCCGACTTGAGCCACACCTTCGATTTGAGCGCCTTGGCGATCTCACCTTCGATGCTGAAGTCGTCAAAGATCGGCTCCTCGCGGCGATAAAGTCGAACGCGCGAGACGAGGTTGGGCTGGATCTGATCGAGAAACTCGACGATGCGCTGGTATTGGTCGACTGAGTCGATCCAGACGCTCTTGAACTCAGGGGAGAGCACGTCGCGGATTGTGCGAAGGACGAGATCGAGATCGTGATGAATCGCCGTCGGCGCCGATGCTTTTTCACCCTTACGCCGGATCTGCTCCCACAGGTCGGTGAGGTACTTGAGGTCCGCGCGAAACTCCTCTTCTTCGCGTTCCTCGCCGGCCGTGCGGACGATGAAGCCGCCGGCGCCGGGCGGACGAATGCGGTCGAGGATCTCCTTCAGCCGCGCCCTCTCTCCTTCGTCCTCAATGCGCCGCGAAACGCCGATGTGGTTGACGGTCGGCATATAGACGAGAAAGCGTCCCGGTAGCGTGATGTGGCTGGTGATGCGCGCGCCTTTGCCTGCGATCGTGTCCTTCGACACCTGCACGACGATCTCCTGCCCTTCGCGCAAAAGATCGGCGATCGAAGCCTCGGCGCGCTGCTGTGGAACATCATCCAGCGCGAGATCGTCCGTCGGATCGCTGTTGTCGAACTCTTCGAGATCCTCGAGGACGTCGGAAACGTAGAGAAACGCATCGCGCTCGAGCCCGAGGTCGACAAACGCCGACTGCATGCCGGGAAGGACCTTGGTTACACGGCCTTTGTAGATGTTGCCGACGATGGTGCGATGCCGCGTACGCTCAACCCACAGCTCGACAACCTGCCCCTCGTCGAGCACGGCGATGCGCGACTCGTGTTTCGCGGCGTTGATGACGATCTCGCGTGACATTCGCCTCAGAGTCTATCCTGAGGCGGAGTTGAGGTCCTGACGTCTTCGCGTCAGGATAGACTCGCTCCACGATGCTCACTCTCTACTTCGCCGGAGCGATCAGCGGCGGCCGCGACGACGTCGACCTTTACCGCGAGATCATCACCGCGCTCGAAGCGGATGGCCACCACGTTCTCGCCGGTGCGGTCGCATCGGAGCACGTCACTGCCTCAGGCGAATCGCTCGACTCCCGCGCCATCTTCGACCGCGACCTCGGCTGGATCGCCGAGTGCGACATCCTCGTCGCCGAGGTTTCGAAGCCGTCGACCGGCGTGGGTTACGAGATCGCCACGGCCCGCTACCACCGCGGCATCCCCGTGATCTGCCTCTACCGACCCGCCCACACAACGAGGTGCACGGCCATGGTTTCGGGCGACCGCGGCATCGAGTTGATCGAGTACACGAACCTTCCCGAATTGCTGCCGCGCCTCTCATCTGCGCTCGCGAAATACACCGCCGTCCGCCCCGGTTTGCCCCCACGTTGACGGCGTGGCAGCCCTTTGCTATCTTCCGCCGCCCGCCGCGCCAAGTGTTCCGGCATAGCTCAGTTGGTAGAGCAACGGACTGTTAATCCGTGGGTCGTAGGTTCGAGTCCTACTGCCGGAGCCATTTAGAATCAATCGTTTACGGCACACTTGTCACTCGCCAAAACCGCGTCATGACTAGATTCGTGACTAGATTGCGCCGACCTAGAACGTCGGATGGAGGTGTGTGAGATGAAGGTACGGGAACTCAAAGACGTGCTGGCTGACGCTGAAGACGAGGCCGAGGTGATCGTGAAGAAATTCAGAACGGGGGCGGTGACGGGGAGACGCCCCGACGACGTGTTCGAGGCGTTCGAAGCGAGAAAGCAGCCGTCAGGGAAGGTTAGCATCTCCTACGACGAATCGAAGCGGACCGACAACTAACGCCGCAATCTATCTGCGACGCCTTGAACGCGACGCTGCGGCTCGTAGGGAAGTGAGGCGATCAGGATCGCCGCGTGTCAGATCGATGAGGATCACGGCGGCGGTTTGGATCTTCGCGCGTTGCTCGCCGGAAAGGGAAAATCCCTGCTCACCGAATATCCAGCCGACACTCTCCCCGACCGCATGGGCGATGCGCACGATCGTATCGACGCCGGGATTACGATGCTTTCCAGTGAGGATTCGGCTCAGCGTCGCACGCGTGACCCCGGCATCCTCCGCGATGTAGCTGTGTTTCTTGCCGGAGCGGTTCACCGCATCGCGGAGACGGTCGCGCCAGTCCATTACCTCAGCGTGAACTCGACCAACATCCGCTCGCGCGTTACCGTGCCGTAGGCTGATCGCCGCTGACTCACGCCCGGACCGCTTCCTTCAAGGAATGTCTCTGCCGCCTCTACCAGCCTCGATCGCGCTTCGTCGATGTTCTTCCCGTGCGCGAACACTCCGAGGAATTCTTCGATGAAGCCGGTGATGCCGCCGTCGTCATCGAAAAAGATCGCGTTCAGTTCGGACATCCTTCGCTCCCCGTACAGAAGTTCATCCAACGGTTTCTTTCGCTTCCGTTTGGTTGCCATTCAATCCCTCCGTTCACGGGTCAGCACTTCGTTGGCTAGTCTGATGAATGTCTCCACTACCGTGTTTCGTAGTTGATCCGCGACACGCTGCACGATCTCTCTTTCGATGCTGACGTAGATCCCTTGCAGTTCTTCGTCCTCGTCCGGCCATTCCGCGATTCCGGTTTTGTAGCAGGCGTCAGTCATGGTCCCGACGTTCGCCGACAGACGAAACCATTCATCCGCGAATGTCTCGCCATGCTCGCGCGTGACCACATCGACGACGAGCAGTTGCGGCGGTAGGCTCATCACTTCTCCTTCGCGACTTCCGCACGCATCCGCAGCGCCTGCGGATCGCTTGAGTCGAAGAGTTCATCAATACTGACGAAGCGAAGCAGGAGCCGCCCGCAGGCGTCCCGGATGCGCATTGCCAGCATGTAGCCGGGATCAGCGATGCCCTTCCTGATCCGGCACAGGTGCTGTCTGCTCACTCCGGCCTCACGCGCTACTTCCACCGGTTTGAGTTTGTTCGCGGTCAGGAACCGGGCCAGCATCGTCGCGGCAATCGGCTCCCGCTTCTTTCGCGCTTGGGTTTCCATCGCAATGTATTTTATCGACTACGTAAGTTAAAAGCGACTTTTTCCCATGAAACGGCTCCTAGGATCAGGTGGTCATGGCTGCCTCGGCGCTGGCGTTGCTCGGTCAGACCATCCGCGAGATTCGGATAGAGCGCGGCATGACTCAGCAGCAGTTGGCGGACCTGTGCGACCGGCACCGCACCTTCATCATCGCCATCGAAAAGGGCCGACAGAACGCCTCGACCATGACTCTGATTCGCATCGCCTCGGCGCTCCGCGTTCTTCCATCGGAGCTGTTCGTCAAGTTCACGAAATCAGTAATGCGCGGCCTGCCGACTGACTAGGCACGGCCTCGCGAGGCCCGGTGAGCTGTTCAAGCCGTGGGCGTATGCGCGTTGGCGTGCGAGCACGAGATGATAACCCCGAGCAAATTGCTGGTGCTCCTTTTCGTGGCTGATTGAGTGTGCTGGAAACTTCAAGTTCGCATGCCGATATGCGCTACTCTTCCAAGCCCAGCGGGAAGAATGGAGAGCCACCATGAAAAAGCTGATCGTTGCTATGGTTTTAGCTGCCGCACCCATTGCTTCAGCACAAGATCCATTCACGCACGAAGACTTCGATCGAGTTTTGTCCGGCGCGGCTTGGAATCAGAGCCCCGCGTCGTTCCGTGGCATACCATTCGGCGGGACGGAGTCGGATCTCATTGCAGTCCTCGGTCCGGTGAAGTGCGCCGATGCTGGTGGCGTCGCCGTTGTGCGCCAATGCCGCGCAACCCGGAAAGAGTCACGCATGATGGTTGACGGCGTCGTGATCGAAGATTTTTACAGATTCCACGCCGGGAAGCTGGTGGAGGTTCTGCTAGAGCGACAGCGCGTCATGGGCGAGTGGGGTCCAGCCCCTTCGTACGCCAGCGTCTTGTCCGTATTCTCTGAAAAGTACGGTCCACCAACTGAAACTTGGAAGACTCGGAACAAAGGAGTCCGCGGAATTGTCCCATTCGAAGCCATAAGCGCGTCTGCCAAGTGGCAGAACGATCAGATTTCGATCCTCATAGACGGCGGCGACGGATCGGAGTTCAGCTACGGCATCATCCAAACCGGCGACTGGCTACGCGAACTCGCGAAGATGCCGAGAAAGAACACGACATCCTTCTAGACCCGCTTCCTTCTTATCGTGGTCGCCAGCGTCGGGGAGGTTTGACGATCGCCCCCAGCACGGCACTCCTCTTTCGGAGGCGTGAGAGAGCTAGCCGCGTAACGGATGGCGACTCGCAGTTGAGAAGCTCCCTCTCGGTCCTCTCTCTGTTCAAGTCCTCCTCCGTTACCTTGATGCCCAGGCGTCGCACCCCCTGCTCATCCAGCAGGCCTGATGAATAGCGAGCGTTCATGATGGCAAGTGTCAGAAGCAGCCCGGTATCGCCGCGCCGCCGTGATGCCGCATCTAGCGCAGCATCCTGGATTTCATCAGCCCGTATCAGGTATGTGATTGCCATCTCGCGGCGGAATGACTGATCCGACGCGAACCAGCGGTAGACGGAGCGACGTCCGACGTTCGCGAGGTTTGCAGCGGTGCGCACGTTGCCGTGGCTCATTTCCAGTGCCGCAAGAAAGCGCTCTTTCGCGTCGGCGGTTGCTTGTTTCCCCACCATATCGGGCCGAAGTTTACTAGCGGTCTTGAGGGCTTACCAGCCTCATGAGCGCCTCTCCAAATGTCACAAAATGTCACGAAATCGGGTCGCACATGCGCGCGCGTAGACAAGTGTGCCACTCGTGGCCGCAACGAGGGGTCGGGAAAGGGGTGACTTTCCAGCAAGTCTACGCCTGCCAATTCTCCCCCGTTTCTGCCCGAGCGCAGTTGACATCTGAAAACACGGTAAAATGCGCCCTAAGCGCTTACAGAATCGGGGGTTACACCCACTTGATTTTTTGATTAAAAACTCGCTGTGGAGCACCCCCTCGCCGCTGTCGCGTTTTCCACTTGTGAAGGTATTCCCCCCCGTCACTCGTGAAGAGTGAGACACCGGGACTTCACAGGTAAAGAATGCGACATCAAACCCGGAACAGCTTTCGTTTTCGGCGATAGATCGTTGCGCGCGAAACGCCGACACTGCGCGCGATGCTTAGAACCCCTTCCCCGGACAACAGACGATCGTCTATCTCGCAGCGCCGAGACCGCTTCTTGTTTTGACGCTCTTGCGTCGCTTCCCGCCGCCTCCTCGCGGTATCCAGATGAGCAAGGCTCCACAGTCCGGCGCGCATCGTTTCCTCGACAGTGATGCCGAGGTTCCTAACGATCGTCACGTTTCTTTGTGGCCGCGGCAGAAGCCTTGACCTAAGAATCGTGCTCCGAATGACTGCCTCGTCCTCTGGGTCTGGAAGGCTTCGATTGAACCTAAGTATCTCGTCGAATGCGAGCCGTTCGCCGTCTTCAATCGAACGTCCCGCGCGAAACCACCGACGCGCTGCTTCCGCGAAGGCGAGTAGTAACCAATGCCGATATCCCTTCCATCGCGGTCGGAGCGGAACAAGCCGACACAGCTCTTCCATGCGCTGGCGTAAAGGAGCAACGTGTTGCCAGGAGCTGCGGATGATCCCGCCGCCGCGAGAAGAGCGGGTAGATTGCCTATCGACGGAACTGCTCTGTTCTTGCTCAACTTGCAGAAACTCCTCCATCGTTTCGAGCGAATAGAGCGGAGCCGTAATGATTCCTTGCTCCAGCATCTCGTAGCGAACCGGTCCAATGACGGAGGGACTGCCCGGAACCTTGAAGGGCTGAACAGTGTTTCCGCTCGACGGATCTGGCGAAAAGCCGGATAGGCGTTTGCAAAGATCAGCGTGGACGGCCCGCACCCGACGCCTGACTTCCGGCCCGCGCGGGAGAGCTGATGCGAAAATGTAGATCAGGTAGCGCCCTCTCCCGGACTGCGCCGTCATCGTGGGAAGCGGTATCGCTCCTGTTTCAATCAGCCGAAGGATGCCCTTCAGCGCGTCTATGGGGTTGAGCAGTTGGGATGCATCTTTGGCGTCTTCTTCGGATCTCCCGATGTCGAGGTCGATGCACATTCCCAGCAAGTGCGCGCAGCGCGCGGCAGTGAAGCTGTAGGGCTGCTCGCGCGTCGGAAATGCGTACACGGAAGGATTGAACGCGGCAAGCGTCGTGTAGACAGACTCGTCGCCCGAG